>NZ_CP047026.1:900000-1197500 GCF_009796785.1 Polaribacter sp. L3A8 | reverse complement strand
TAGGATGTTGGCTTGGAAGCAGCCATTCATTTAAAGAGTGCGTAACAGCTCACTAGTCGAGCGATTTTGCATGGATAATAATCGGGCATAAACATATTACCGAAGCTATGGATTAACGTTGAAAGACACGTTAGTGGTAGGGGAGCATTGTAACCTGGGTAGAAGGTGTGCTGTGAGGCATGCTGGACTGGTTACAAAAGAAAATGTAGGCATAAGTAACGATAATGGGGGCGAGAAACCCCCACACCGAAAGACTAAGGTTTCCTCAGCGATGCTAATCAGCTGAGGGTTAGTCGGGTCCTAAGGCGAATCCGAAGGGAGTAGTCGATGGATAACAGGTTAATATTCCTGTACTTCTTATAATTGCGATGGGGTGACGGAGTAATGAAAGCACCGCGAACTGACGGAATAGTTCGTTGAAACATGTAGCTATTAGTTTTGTAGGCAAATCCGCAGAACTAGGTGAAGTGTGATAGTACCAAGCGTCTTCGGACAATTGGATAGTGTGCCTAAGGGCTTCCAAGAAAAACCTCTAAGCTTCAGATTATAAGAACCCGTACCGTAAACCGACACAGGTAGTTGGGATGAGAATTCTAAGGTGCTCGAGAGATTCATGGCTAAGGAACTAGGCAAAATAGACCCGTAACTTCGGGAGAAGGGTCGCCCTGCTTTACAGCAGGGCCGCAGTGAAAAGGTCCAGGCGACTGTTTATCAAAAACACAGGGCTTTGCTAAATTGAAAGATGATGTATAAGGCCTGACACCTGCCCGGTGCTGGAAGGTTAAGTGGAGGGTTTAGCTTCGGCGAAGATCTGAAATGAAGCCCCAGTAAACGGCGGCCGTAACTATAACGGTCCTAAGGTAGCGAAATTCCTTGTCGGGTAAGTTCCGACCTGCACGAATGGTGCAACGATCTGGACACTGTCTCAGCCATGAGCTCGGTGAAATTGTAGTATCGGTGAAGATGCCGATTACCCGCAGCGGGACGAAAAGACCCCGTGAACCTTTACTATAGCTTAGTATTGGCTTTGGATAAGTAATGTGTAGGATAGGTGGGAGACATTGAAGCGGCGTCGCTAGGCGTTGTGGAGTCGTCCTTGAAATACCACCCTTTGCTTATCTAGAGTCTAACTCAGAGATGAGGACAGTGCTTGGTGGGTAGTTTGACTGGGGTGGTCGCCTCCAAAAGAGTAACGGAGGCTTCTAAAGGTACCCTCAGTACGCTTGGTAACCGTACGTAGAGTGCAATGGCATAAGGGTGCTTGACTGAGAGACATACAGGTCGATCAGGTTGGAAACAAGAGCATAGTGATCCGGTGGTTCCGCATGGAAGGGCCATCGCTCAAAGGATAAAAGGTACTCCGGGGATAACAGGCTGATCTCCCCCAAGAGCTCATATCGACGGGGGGGTTTGGCACCTCGATGTCGGCTCGTCACATCCTGGGGCTGGAGAAGGTCCCAAGGGTTGGGCTGTTCGCCCATTAAAGTGGCACGCGAGCTGGGTTCAGAACGTCGTGAGACAGTTCGGTCTCTATCTGCTGTGGGCGTTAGAAATTTGCGTGGATCTGACTCTAGTACGAGAGGACCGAGTTGGACTGACCTCTAGTGTACCTGTTGTTTCGCCAGAAGCATAGCAGGGTAGCTACGTCGGGAAGGGATAAGCGCTGAAAGCATATAAGCGCGAAACCCACCACAAGATGAGATTTCTTTAAAGGGTCGTTGGAGATTACAACGTTGATAGGTCATAGGTGTAAAGGCAGTAATGTCATAGCCAAGTGATACTAATAACCCATAGACTTATGTACGCTTCCCGCCGAAAGGCGGGAGCACAGACTCTTTATTTATTAGACGATTTAGATATTATTTTACCATATGTTAACTTATAAGCAAGCGATGCTTGCGGTTTTTAGTTGATCGTTATTAGTTGATGGGGCTGTATTGTATACAGTTTTACCAAAAACTATAAACCAACAACAATTAATAACCAAAATCTTAGGGTGGTTATAGCATTGGGGCTCACCTCTTCCCATCTCGAACAGAGAAGTTAAGCCCAATCGCGCCGATGGTACTGCATTTATGTGGGAGAGTAGGTCGCCGCCTTTCTTTAATACGGACTAATATCCGTATCTGTAAACCTCAATTCTTAACGAATTGAGGTTTTTTTATGCGATAAAATTATAGACATTATCGTAAATTAAAGAGTGTTGTTTTTTTTGTAGTTTAGATTTGGTTCTGGCTTTATTCTTTAGTTTACCAGGGTGTTTACTTGTGTTTTAAGATACTTTTATGGGAATAGTTATGCTTAAAAAGGATGCATTTAGTTTAGAGGGGATACTTCTTTATTTGTAGAAAACTTGTTTTATTAGCTTTTTTAAGTTGCTTCTGTTGTTCGTTTTTTGGATTTATATATGAAGAACTCTTCATGTTGCTTGCGTGAAGGATTGCAGTGAAAAGCCCACAGTGAGGTACGAACGAGGACTTGTAACGTAAAGCCTGACCATTTTTATGATAATGTTCTTGATCTATCTAGGGGGAGTGAAAATGGGCACGCCATAATAGTTATTTACTTTTATTCTTGAGTTGTTTTTTATGTGCTTAGTTGCAATACTTTTTTTGTTTTTAAATAAGAAGCACCGTTTTTAGATAACAAAAAACAGGTATCAGCTTAATTTGCTTGATACCTGCTTTATTTTACTCTTAATTTTTTATTGAAAAACAATTAAAAAAACAATGGTCTTTTTAATCTTATTCGACTTCAATTTTTAATTTAGAAACGATGTTATTAGATGCATTACCAACATGTATTTCATAATTTCCGTTTTCTATATTCCAATCTGATATTGATTCATCATAAAAAGCTAAATCACTACTTTTAATTGTAATTTCTATGTTTTTAGAGTTGCCTTTATTTATAAAAACTTTTTGAAATCCTTTTAACTCTTTTATAGCTCTGTTAACTTTAGATTTAGGTTTACCAACATAGATTTGAACAACTTCTGATCCATAATATTTACCTGTATTAGTTACTTGGCACGTAACTTTTATGATATCGTTTTTAGAAAAAGTTTTTTTGTTAACTTTAACTTCAGATATTTTAAAAGAACTATAAGATAAGCCTTCACCGAATGCAAATAAAGGTTTAATTTTTTTAGTATCATGCCAACGATATCCAACTAAAATTCCTTCTTTATAAATTTGATTGATACTATCTCCTGGATATGAAATTTCTCCGAAACTGTGTGCTGCATTGTCTTCTAATTTCTTTGGAAAAGAAAATGGTAGTTTTCCGGATGGGTTAACATCTCCACTAATAATATCTGCAATGGCATTTCCTGCTTCGCTACCTAAGTACCATGTTTGCATAATTGCTTTTACTTTATTATGCCAAGGCATTTCTACTGCATTACCACTTACTAAAATGACGCTTGTATTTTGGTTTACGTTTGTAATTTCATTAATTAATTCATTTTGACCGAATGGAAGTCCGTATGATTGTCTGTCTCCTCCTTCACAATCTTGATGATGACTTTTATTTAAACCTCCAAAAAAGAGTACTAGATCTGCTTTTGAGGCAACTTCTATGGCTTCTTTTTTAAGTTTTTCTGCATCTAATGTAGCAGGAAGTACTTTTGCATATACAGAAGGTCCTGACTCATAACCCATAGCATGAATTATGTTAGCATTTTTATAGCGTGCTTTTAAACCTTCTAATGGAGAAATTTCGTTTTTTGCTTTTAACTCTGAAGAACCACCACCAATTGTCATAGATCTGGTTGCGTTTTCACCAATTACAGCAATAGTTATTTTTTTAGTATCATTAATAGGGAAAAATGAATTTTCATTTTTTAACAATACAATTCCCTCTGTTGCAATTTCTCTAGCTACATCTAAATGTTCTTGATTGTTTGCTTTACCAAATTGACGATTTTTATTCATGGTTGTTCTGTACATTAAACGTAAAATTCTACGTACTTTATCGTTTAAATAAGATTCTTCTATTTCTCCTTTTTTTAATAATTCTAAAAAAGGATTGGCTAAATAGTAGTAATCATAGGCGTTTTTTGTACTTATGGTTAATCCATCTGTACCTGTACCCATTTCTATGTCTAAACCATATAAAGCAGCTTCTTTTGTATTGTGTGTTGCTCCCCAATCTGTAATTAATGCGCCATCAAATTTCCAATCTTCTTTTAATATTTTGTTTAATTTTTCATTATGGCTGCAATATTGCCCTTTGTATTGATTGTATGCACTCATTAAAGACCAAACTTTACCTTCTTGTACTGCGGCTTTAAAGGCAGGTAAATATATTTCATGTAACGCTCGGTCACTTACTTCTACGTTAATATGATCTCGCCAGTGCTCTTGGTTGTTTAATACATAATGTTTTATACAAGCTGCAACTCCGTTACTTTGTACTCCTTGTATATATGGTACCACCATTTTAGAACTTAAATATGGGTCTTCTCCCATATATTCGAAATTTCTACCATTAAGAGGTGTTCTATAAATATTTACACCAGGCCCTAAGAGTACATCTTTTTTTCTATATCTAGCTTCTTCACCAACATTAACTCCGTATTTTTTAGAAAGTTTAGGGTTAAATGTGGCTGCTAAACAGGTTAAAGCAGGAAAAGCAGTGATAGAATCATTGGTCCAACCGGCATATCCCCAATCGTCCCAATTTATTTCACCCCTAACTCCATGAGGTCCATCAGACATCCATATTTCTGGGATTCCTAGCCGCGGAACACCTGGTGTACTAAACTTGGATTGCGCATGACACATGGCTACTTTTTCTTCTAAAGTTAATTGTAGCAAAATTTTGTTGATACTTTTTTCAATTGATTCGTCTAAATTATTTTGAGCAGTTACTTGTTGAGAATTCATTTTTGCACTCATAACAAATAGGTAACCCATCATTAGAAATGATAAGTACCGGTTAAAATTATTTTTTTGTTTTGTCATTTTATAGATGATTTATAGACGTTATTTTGATTAAAAGCACCTTTTTATTTCTAAAAAGATGCTTAATAAAAGTCCCCCAACCTTTATTTAATTTTGTATGATATAAGTTTTTCCTGTTAAATTTATATTTTTAGCAATGATATTTTTTTGATTTTCTCTTTTTACAGTATTTTGAGCACCACCAACAGAAATTTTAATATTTTCTGATTTCACTTCCATTTTATGGCTAGTTAAATTTACAGAAGCTATTTGTTTTGGTGTAATTTTAAAAGAAACACTTTTTGTTTCTCCTGCTTTTAGATGGATTCTCTCAAAACCAAGTAATGTATTGATTGGATTAAAACCATCATCATCTCTAGTTAGATATAATTGAACCACTTCATCACCAGCTAAATTACTTGTGTTTTTTACATCAACGGTTACATTAATTTCTTCGGATGTTTTACTTTCTGACACCACTTTTAGATTAGTGTATTCAAAAGTAGAATAGCTTAAACCAAAACCAAAGTCATATAGTGGGTCTCCTTTAAAATAACGATATGTTTTTCCTTTCATATTGTAATCATCAAAGGCCGGTATATCGTTAATATCTTTATAAAAGGTTAATGGCAATCTACCAGCAGGGTTGTAGTCTCCAAATAATACATCCGCTATAGCGGTACCACCAGATTGCCCTGGATACCATGCTTCTACAATTGCAGGAATGTTTTCTTGTTCCCAATTTATTGCCACTGCACTACCGTTTAATAAAACTAATACCATTGGTTTGCCTAATGTTTTTAGTTTTTTCATTAAATCTGTTTGTGCTTTTGGTAATTTAATATCTAATCTATCTCCTCCTTTAAAACCATCTACTTTTACTTTCATTTCTTCTCCTTCTAATAAAGGACTTAATCCCATACATAAGATAATAACGTCAGATTCTTTGGCTAATTGAATTGCTTCTTTTTCTAAATTATTATTAGGAGCTTCCCAAAGCAATTGCATCATAGCGTGCTCTGTATTTATTTGTACATACTCTAATTTAATTTCATAAGGAATACCTGCTTTTAAATCTACATATTCGTACTCTTTCTTTGGGTGATGTACATCTTGTCTTGCAACTAATAATTTGTTATTGATATATAATTTCATTCCAGAAAATGCTTCGCCACCAATAGCGTAACTACCTGTTTTATCTACCGATAAGTAACCAGACCAACGTACAGAAAATTCATCTGCATTCATATCTTTAAAAGGCGCTTTGGTTCCCCAAACAAAATCAACATTTTTATCGATTACTTTATGAATAGGTTCTCCCGATAAATCTGTACTATTAAAGTATTCTGCATTTAAACCATTAGCATTCATTTCTTTTGATGTAAATAGAACTGATGATGGTACAATGTTAAAAATAGGTAGGCCTTTAGCCAAAGGAGTTCCAACGGCATAATTTACTGCTGCATTTGGTAATTTATTTTGAATACCTTTTAACGGAGTAATTGCGTTTGATGGAAACCCATTGTAATTACCTAACAAAGTTTCTAAATCATTTGCATTAGGACCAATAACTGCAATTTTTTTAATGTCTTTGCTTAAAGGAAGTATGTTTTTTTCATTCTTTAATAAAACAATAGATTTACGAGCCGTTTGTAGTGCTAATAATTTGTGTTTTTCAGAATCTACAATATCGTACGGAATTTTTTCGTATTTAACAGCTCCTTTTGGTGCAAATAAACCTAATTTCATTCTTGCTTTTATCAATCTTTCAACCGATACTTCTAGTTCTTTTTCTGTTATATACCCGTTTTTTACAGCTTCTACTAATGATGGGTATGAATCGCCACAGTTTAAATCGGTACCTGCCTGAACAGCCATTGCAGATGCTTCTTGTTTATTTTTACTTATTTCGTGTGCACCTTCATTGTAAAAATCTTTAATAGCCCAACAATCGGAAACGATATAACCTTTAAAGCCCCATTCTTTTCTTAATAAATCACTTAATTCTGAATTACCACAACAAGGTAATCCGTTGTAACTATTATAGGCGCACATTACAGAGTATACGTTTGCTTCTTTAATTACTTTTTCAAACTGAGGGCTATATGTGTTTAACATATCAAATACAGTTGGTTCTGCATTAAAGCTATGTCTGCTAGCTTCTGGTCCGCTGTGTACAGCAAAATGTTTTGCAGTGGCAATTAATTTTAAGTATTTAGGGTCATCTCCTTGTAAACCTTTAATAAATTGCACGCCTAATTCTCCTGTTAAATAAGGATCTTCACCATAAGTTTCCATTCCTCGTCCCCAACGAGGGTCTCTAAAAATGTTAATATTTGGTGTCCAAAAAGTTAAGCCCTGATAAATTCTTCTTTTACCACTAGCGGCAAATGCTTGATGTTTAGCTCTAGCTTCATCTGAAATAGCATCGGCAATATTAAACATTTGTTTTCTATCCCACATAGACGCCATACCTATTGCTTGTGGAAATACGGTACTTACACCAGCTCTGGCAACTCCATGTAAACATTCATTCCACCAATTATAGGCCGGAATTTCTAGTCGATCAATAGCAGGAGACTCATACCCCATAAGAGATACTTTCTCATCTAAAGTCATTAAAGAAACTAAATTTTTTGCTCTTTCATCGAATGATGCGGTATCATTTTTATAAAGAGGTATTTTATCTGTACAGGAAACGATAAGCGCTATAATTAGTATTTTTATTACTACCTTCATTTTTTATTTGTGTATTTGCTGTTTTATTTATTATTCTAAACCTTGTAAAAATCCGGTATGTGCTTTTTTAATTTCGAAGTTTGAATCATATAATAAAGGCCATTCATTGGTGTTATTATATTGATTTATAACCCAAGAATCGTCATCTTTCATACCCCAAACTGTAATGGCATATTTGTTTTCTAAAGGAATAGCATTGTAAACAGATACCACTTCTTTAATTTTATTTTTTTGAGCTACGGCTCTTTCAGTTGTAAAAGTTGTAATATCTTTATTTGGATTTACGCGCACATCTAGTTCAGAAAAATGAAGTTTTAAATCTCTTTCTACTGCTTTATCAACTGCAGTTTTAATTTCATCAACCGAAGGGCTATTGTATTTAATGTGCATTTGAAAACCTACACCATCTATTGGAGTGTTATTTGCTTGTAAATCATCTATTAAATTAAATATTGCAGTTTGTTTTGTTTTATTTGTTGTTACTGCGTAATCATTATAAAATAATAAAACATCTGGATCAGCTTCACGAGCAAATTGGAAACATTTAGCTACAAAATTGTCACCCATTTTTTGTCTATAAATAGAGTTTCTTAAGGCACCATTAGAATCATTAATAGCTTCGTTTACAACATCCCAAGAAGCAACTTTACCTTTATATCTTGTTAATACAGCTGTAATATAGTTTTTTACTTCTTGTTCAAACTCGGCATCTGTACCTGTATAATTTGCCAACCAATCTGGTGCAGACTCATGCCAAACTAATGCATGACCGTGAACATTAATTCCGTTTGCTATGGCATAATCTACTATGGCATCTGCTTTAGACCAATCATAATTTCCTTTAGTTGGTTCTATAATATTCATTTTCATTTCATATTCTGCAGAAATACTTGAAAATTCATTTTTTAGAATTTCATCGTATTTAGAACCATTTGTAAGTTGTTCTGCTTTAACAGCCATACCTACCATAAAAGTAGTTGAAGCTTCTTTTAAATATGTAGTTGGTTCTGGATCATTTCCTTCTAAAGTAGTTACTTGAATAACTGCAGAGTTTTTAGAAGTTTCGCTACTATTAATAGCTCTAACTCTATAAAAATAGTTAGTAGCTTCTTTTAAACCAATTACTTGTTCGTTTAAAGTTGATACAGGTTTTGCTTGGTATCCTGTTACATAGCTTTCAAATGTATTGTTTGTTGCAACATCTAATTCGTAATTATCTGCATCGTAAACACGGGGCCAACTTATTTTAAAACTATTAGAATTTACATCTGTTGCGTTATTGATAATAGGACTTCCTAAAGCTATTGCTTTGGCAATATTACTATCATCGCCAGCATCTGCACAACTAGTTAGCGAAAAAAAACTACCTATAATGAGAATATAGATTGCATATTTAAATTTAATTTTCATTTTATTATCTTTTAAAGAGTTGCCCCAAAAAAGGGCAACTCGAGTTTAACTCAGTTACTTTTTAATGAATTATATTTTTTCTTTAAGTTCTATATCATCTATATAAAATGTACCTTTAGATACACCCATATCTAACACTAATCTTGTAGAAGCATCATTTGCTACAAAGTCCCAAGTTACCTGTTGCCATTCTGTAGTGGTGGTATAATCTACACCATATAAAGCGCCAGCATCTGCATTTGTAGAAAAACGAAGTGTTACAGTTTCTCCTTTAATCCACATTGATGCAGTATATTCTTTACCTACCTCTGTAGTTACAGCATCACTTACAAATTGAGCGTCCCAAGAATTTCCGGCAGCAGGATTTACAACTTTTAAAGCTCTTGCACCACCATGAATTTCAGTTGTTTCTGCTGTCATTCTATCTGCACCATTCCACATTCCCCAGTTTTCAAAGTTATCTGCATCGCCTAATTCTAAATCTCCATTTAAAAGAATGTTTTTAGGTCCTGTAGGAGGCAGCGTAGAAGGTTGAACTGTTTCAAAAACTTGCCATTTGATATTATCAAATTGTACGGTAGATGGATTAGGTGTACCAGAATTTTGACCAATACCTACCTTAACTTGGTTAATTGCAGCAGGGTTTGCGTCTCCATCACTTTGATTGCTTGGATCGTAATTTTTACCAAAATCCGCTACTATAGCCTCTACAGTTTGCCAACCATCTGCAGCAATTGTGTAATTTATTGCCCAGTTTACACCATCAGTATCTACTATAAATATTTCTATAACAGTTCCAATAGCTCCGTTAGCGTTAACTTGCATTAAAAATTTTACTTTTTCTGGGTTTGTTTCATTTAGCATTAATGCGCCTGCATCAGATTGGGAACCGTTGTAACCGTTAGCCGTTGCACCTACCCAAGTTAGTTCTGCATAATTGCCAGAAATACCACCTGCATTTTTATACTCTAAAGTGTTATAATCTCCATAAGCGATCCAATTATTATTAGGTCTTAAACCACCTCCATCAAAATCTACAATTATTAATTCTTCGAAACCTAAGTATATGTCTAATTGTTTTACAACACTACCACCTTTGGTAATAATTTCTAATTGACCACCTTGTGTTAAGTTTGCAGGTATTGTAAAAGATAATTGGGTAGAAGAAATTGTTTCAAAATTCATTGATTCTCCTTGATAGATAACATCTAATACATTGTTAAACCATTTACCATTTACGGTAACTGGTGTACCTACTGTAGGTCTTTCTGGATTAAATTTATTGATAGTGGGAACAGGTTGTAATATTTCAAAATCTGTTTGAAATGATGTTCCGTTTTCTTTTGTAAACGTAATTTTTTGTACTCCAAATCTACTTCCTTTGTCTTCATCAAAAGGAATAGAAAAAGAAATTGCTAAATTAGAATTAAAGACTGGGTTAAATAAAACATCCACTTTACCATCAAAAGTAATGGTTTTAACATCTTGCAAGTCTACACCTTCTGCCATAACAACATCATCAGGAAAACCTTGGTTTTTATCTAGATCTGTGTTAGAAGTGTAAATTGCGTCTATATTAGGTTGTAATTGCTCGTCGTCTTCATCACACGAAGTAAAAAGGCTTGTACTTGCTACAAAAAGAAACAAATACTTTATATATTTTAATTTTATTGTATTCATAATTTTTTATTTAATTGTTAAAATCAAAAGCTACGGGTTCTTCTAATAAAAGTGGATTTTTAGCTGTTTCTGCACTTGGTATTGGTAATAAAAAATCGGCTTGAGAAGGGGTTACTTTTTTAGAAGCAATAGTGTTTATGTTTCTGTCTTGATATACTCCTCTTTCTTGATTAGAAAGAATTTCGATAGCTTCTGTTCTGTCTCTTCTTACCAAATCGAACCAATAATCTCCCTCTACAACAAACTCTATTCTTCTTTCATTAAAAATATCAGATGAAGTTATTTCTGTTTTAGCATCTAAACCAGCTCTTTTTCTAACCGCATTAAAAGCATCTAATGCTTCTTGATCTGTGGTAGAAGTACTTGTACCTAATATACTTTCTGCATGTATAAGTAGAATGTCTGCGTAACGTAAAATATTGGTGTTAACTTCTGTAGACATAAAGCAAACATTACCTTCATCTGGCGATCCTACTACGTATTTTCTAAAACCGGCAAGTGTACTTGTCATACCATCATCTGGTACTGTATAACCGCCTTCTGCGGTAACCAATTCTGGATAAAAGCTTCCTGGTTCCATAATGGTTCTATAACGTCTTAGATCTCCATTTTCATAAGCATTCATTAAATCTATACTTGGTTGAAATGTAGCCCAACCATCACCAACTTGAGTTAATTTTGGAGAAGCTGCTAAATAAGCTTGATTTGCATTTTGGAATCCCCAATCTCCACAAGCTACCCATTGTAAAGCAAAAATAGATTCTGCATTATTGTTAAAAACTGGGTTAAATAAATCTTGATAATTTGGTAGTAAATTATACAAACCACTGTTTATAACTTTGGTAGAGTAATTATTAGCTTTGGCATAGTCTCCCATAGTAATATATACTTTAGCTAACATACCATCACAGGCAGATTTTGTTACACGACCTGCATTATTAGCATCCCAAGTTGTAGGTAATAGGCTATTTGCTTTTTCATAATCTTTAATTAAAAAGGTATAGATATCTTCTGTTTTGTTTTTGTAGATAGGCTCTTTTGAATTAATTTGATCTACAGAATAAATAATAGGCACAGGCCCCCAGATTCTTGCCAAATAGAAATAGGCAGTTGCTCTCATAAAATACGCTTCTCCCATTACCTTATTGATAACTTCTTGAGAGACGTTACTGCCAACTTTTGTTTCTAAATTATGTATTAACACATTTGCATTTGCAATTACGTTGTATAAAGAATCCCAACCTTCATTAGAAAATTGATTAGATCCGTTTACGGTAAAATTTTCAAATTGTGCTAAATCAGAGTAGCTACCAATTGCATTTCCTGCATATAAGTCTCCTATTGTAATTAAAAATTTTTCGTTAAAGTAAAACCAAGGATAACCGTATAAAGGGCTTCCAGAGCTTAAAACTTGCTGATCTGTATTAAAAAAATTATCAACAGTTATTGCGTCTTCAGGTGATTGCTCTACAAAATCTTGTGAACAAGATATTGCAAACAATAAGGTGAATAATAGTATTATTTTATTTAGTTTCATAATATGATGTTTTATTCAATTAAAATTCAACTTTTACTCCAAGCATGTATGTTCTAGGAATAGGATACCTACCATTGTCTATACCCATCATCATAGAATTTTGGTTATATGCACCAATTTCTGGATCGTACCCAGAGTAGTTTGTAAAAGTGTATAAATTTTGAATGGTTGTATAAAGTCTTACTTTACTTATTAAGTTTTGATTAGTTAGTAAATTAGAAGGTATTGTGTACCCTAATGTTAGGTTTTGAATTCTTAAATAAGAACCATCTTCAATAAATCTATCAGAAACGCCTGCATTTCCGTTAGGATCTCCAAACACAAATCTAGGTGTGGTGGTATTTGTATTTACACCTTCTATAAATCTGTTTTTTATAACTTTAGATTGATTTCCGTTTAACTCTAGCATTCCTTCAGTTAATTTACGAGTCCAGTTATAAACATCGTTTCCGTAAGAACCATTCATAGAAATACTTAAATCCCAATTTTTATAGTTTAAATTATTAGAAATACTAAATGTAAAATCTGGATGAGGATTTCCGATAAAGGTTTTATCAGCATCATCAATTTTACCATCTTCATTTATATCTTTCCATTTAATATCACCTAACCAAATACCTGTGTCTTTATTAATATCTCCTTGAGATGGACTTGCGTATAATTCTTCTTCTGTTTGAAATAATCCGTCAGAAACATAACCATAATAAAGACCTACTGGTTGACCAACAGCTGTTTTGGTTATTGTGTTGTTAAATTCTATAGTTTGAAATATTGCTGAATTATCATTAGATAATGAAACTAATTTGTTTTTGTATTTAGAGAATACAAAAGAAGAAGTCCAATTAAAGTTTTCTTTAGCAATGTTTCTAGTAGTTAATTTAATATCGATTCCTTTGTTTTCCATTTCACCTAAATTAACAAATGGAGGTTGTAGGCCTAAATAGCTAGCAACATTATAAGCACCTAAATAACTAGGTAAAGGCTCTTGAAATAAGAAATCTGCAGATGTTTTTTTGTATAAATCAACATCTAAAGAAATACGGTTGTCTATAAAACCTAGTTCTAAACCAAGGTTTGTAGATTTTGTAGACTCCCATTTTACATCTGGGTTTGCAATATTTAATTGGGTAAAACCGGTACCATAAGCTGTATTAACATTTCTTAATGCAGCACCATATTTATAACCTCCAATATTTTGGTTTCCTACCTCACCATAACCAATTCTAATTTTAGCTAAACTGATGATGTCATTTGTAGTTTCCATAAATTTCTCTTTACTTAACACCCAAGCGGCAGAGAAAGAAGGGAAGTAGCCCCATTTATTATTGCTACCAAAGTTAGATGAAGCATCGGCACGCATTGTAGCTGTTAGTAAATATTTACCATCAAAAGCATAATTTAAACGTCCAAAATAAGACATTAAACTCCAGGTACCTTTAGAGTTATCATTTCTAGCAGTTTCTGCATCTCCTAAATTAATAGTAGTAACATCATTTGTTAAAAAGTTTCTTCTGCTTAAACTAACATTTTCCCATTTAGATTCTTGTGCTTCTTGCCCAATCATTGCATTAATAGAATGCAGTCCTAAACTTTTATTGTAGTTTAAATAATTTTTAAAGATCCAATAAAAACTATCTGAATTAGATTTAGCAGAAGTAGCAACCGTATTAATTTCGGTTCCCATTTCGTAAGTAGGATTAAATACAGCTACTTTACTTGTATTATAATCGTAACCTAATTCTGTTCTAAAGGTTAAATCTTTTTTTAAAGTAAGTTCTCCAAACAAATTACCATTAATTTTAAAACGGTCTAATTGATTGTTTCTAATTTCTGACCATGCAACAGGATTTCTACCATTACCAACACCAGAAACATCTGTAGGACCACCCCAATTTCCATCGGAATATTTAACAGGTATTACAGGCGATTGCCTAACAGCACTACTAATTACACCACTTTCATCATCATTAAAAGTAATATGTTCTCTAGATTTACTAAACGTAAGGTTGTTACCAACTTTAAACCAGTCATTTACTTTATGGTCTACATTTAAACGCATAGAAACTCTATTAAAATCAGAATTTATAACAATACCATCTTGCTCAAAGTAGTTGATAGATGTATAAAATTTTGTTTTTTCATTACCACCATTAACAGATATTTGATGATTCATAATTGGTGCAGATCTAAAAATTTCTTTTTGCCAATTTGTACCACTCCCTAATAAAGCAGGGTTTTGCAATTCTAAAGGAACAGACTGTCCACGAACCGCTGCAATTTCTTTATAGAACTCAGCATATTCTTGTAGATTCATTAAATCTAAATAAGTAGGAGTACTTTGAAAACCAATATAAGACTCATAACTTATGGTTGATTTACCATCTTTACCTTTTTTTGTTGTAATTAAAACAACACCATTAGATGCTCTAGAACCGTAAATTGCAGTTGCAGAAGCGTCTTTTAAAACTTGCATAGATTCTATATCTGAAGGATTTATGTTTGATAATGCACTTACTTTAGTTTGCCCATTACCACCTCCTAAAGAAGAGAAAGAAAAAGAATCATTATTAGAGTCTGCTTCTACAGGTACGCCATCTATTACGTATAAAGGTTCATTATTACCTGTTAAAGAGGTTATACCACGTACCCTAACAGAAACACCTCCACCTGGAGCACCAGAATTTTGCATTACTGTTACCCCGGCAACTTTACCTTGCAGGGCTTGATCTGCTCCTGTAAAAGGTTGATCTTTAAATGCGTCTGATTTTACGGTTGAAATAGCACCTGTTAAATCACTTTTCCTTACAGAACCATAACCAATAATTACTATTTCATTTAAAGCTTCTGCATCTTCTGTTAAACTAAAGTTTAGTATTGTTTTACCATTTACATTTACTTCTTGAGTTTTATAACCTATGTAAGTAACGATTAACGTTGCTGTAGAAGAAACATTTTTTAATGTATAATTTCCGTCAAAATCCGTTATTGCTCCGTTATTGCTTCCTTTTACTAAAATACTAGCACCAGGTAAGGGTTCTCCTTTAGTACCAACTTTACCTGTTACAGTTTGACCAAAGATTACGCTTCCAGATAATAATATCATCAGAAAAAATAATTTTTTCACCATTTTTTTGTTCATAATTAATTTTTTACTTTTCATTAAATAAACTTTTTTTGAATATAGAATGGCGATTTTACTAAATCGTTTTCTTTAAATTCAGATTAAAGATATATTTATTAAAAAGTAAATTTTAACATTTTTGATGCATTCAATGGTACTATTGTCTCTTTTTATTTAACGTACTGTTAGTTAGTGTCTTATATTCGTTTGTTGTTGCTGTTATATCCCTAAATAGTATAATTCTAAACTTCAGTTGGTAATTTTTCAAATCGTTTTTTAAAACATTTGGTAAAATAAGAAGGAGAAGAAAAGCCAACTTTAAAGGTAATTTCACTAATTGAAAATTGTTTAGACTCTAGTAATTGTTTTGCTTTTTCTAAGCGTACATTTCTAATAAATTCATTTACAGATGTACCTGTAAGTGTTTTTAATTTTCTATAGAGTTGACTTCTACTTAAAAACATTTGTTTTGCAAGTAATTCTGCACTTAAATCTGCATCGTCTATATGGTTTTCTATGTATTTTAATAGTTTTTGTATAAACTTATTGTCTAAAGATGTTGTTTTTTCTTGTGTCTTATTAGATACACCTGTATAAAACTTATTAAACATTATTTGTCTACTAGATAGTAACTGACATAAAGTAGATTTTAAGATTTCCATATTAAATGGTTTGCTAATATATGCATCTGCACCAGAATCTATTCCTTTTATTTTGTCTTCGATCATAGACTTTGCAGTAAGCATTAGTAACGGAATATGACTTGTTTTTATGTTTGTTTTAACGGCTTTACATAAAGCAATTCCATCCATTTCTGGCATTACAAGGTCTGTTAAAATTATATCTGGTAATTTAGAAATTGCTTTTTCTAAACCTATTTTACCATTTGAAGCTGTTATTATTTTATAAAAAGGACTCAATGATGATTTTAAATAGTTAGATAATTCAATATTATCTTCAACAATTAAAATTGTATAAGATTTATTATCAGATTCTTGTGTTTTTACAATTTCATTTTCTGGGATAATATTGTTTTGATTATCATTAATGTTTTCAGTGAGTTCCTCATTTTTTACTTCTTCTGTATCTTCTAAATGTTCTGTTATTAAGGGCAGAGTAACTTTAAACTGTGTGCCTTCATTAACTTTACTACTTACGTCTATTTTTCCTTTATGTATTTCAATAAAATCTTTAACTACCTCTAAACCAATACCAGTACTACCGTAGTAACCTTTATTTAATTTATTTAGTTGATAAAAGCGTTCAAATATTTTTGTGAGTTCTTTTTTATTTAATCCTGCTCCTGTGTCTTGCACTACAATTTCAAAGGCTTCTACTTTTTTAATTTCATTAAATAGTTCTAAGTAAACAAGTTTTTTTGTTTTTTGAGCGGAAATAATAATTTTTCCTTTATTAGGAGTTACTTTAAAAGCATTAGATATAATATTAAACAAAACTTTTTCTATCATTTCTTTATCTATGTATGATGAAAAAAGATCTTCGTTAGAAGTAAACACTAAATCTATTTTTCTATGAGAAGCTTCTTGCTTAAAATGGCTAACTAAATCTTTAACAAAACTTACTATTTCTATATTTTTAGATTGTAAACTAATTTTATTAAATTTTAGTTTTCTAAAATCCATCAGTTCATTAATTAATCTATTTAATCTATCTGCATTTTTTTGAACAATATGTAGTTTTTCTTTTGCTGGACTAGGTAAATTAAGATTTTTATCTTTTATTAGATCTTGTAAAGGATTTAATATTAGGGTTAATGGTGTTCTAAATTCATGAGAAATATTTGTAAAAAATTGCAATTTCTTATCGTTTAACTTTTCTTCTTGAATTCTTTTATCTCGTTCAAATTCAACGGCTTGTTTTTCTTTAAAACGCTCTTGTAGCAGCCAGTTTGTTAAAAACATCAAAGCTAAAAATACTAAAAAGTATAAAAAATAAGCAAAGTTACTAGCGTACCAAGGTGGTAATATTTTAATATAAAGTTTTAGAGGTGTTTTGTTCCACACACCATCATTATTGGCCGCTTTTACGTTAAAAGTATAGTTGCCGGGAGATAAATTAGTATAGGTAGCATTTTTAGCATTACCTACAAAATTCCATTCAGGATCTACGCCTTCCATAAAATAGGCATATTTATTTTTTTCTGGTCGTGTATAATTTAAACCTATATAATCTATGGTAAATACAGATTGACTACTATTTAATACTATTTTTTTTGTGTAGGTGATAGATTTTGATAGGGGAGAGTTTTGATCACTTGGTTTAACCGATTTATTAAATAATTTAAAATCAGTAAAAAATAATTTAGGTTCTGTTGTATTCTTTTTTAATTTATCTGGATTAAAATAATTTACTCCCAAATAATTACCAAAGTAGAGTTTACCTTGGCTATTTTTAAAGACTGCATTATAATTAAAATCATTTGCTAACAAACCGTCATCTTTAGTAATATTAAAGGCGGTATTGTTTTTTCTGTCTAATTTTGTAATTCCGCCAGTACCCGCAACCCAAATATTATTATTATTACTTTCTATGATAGAGCTTACGTATAGTTCGTTAAAACCGTCTATTTTATTATACCAAATAAATTTTTTTGTGGTTTTATTGTAACTAAATAAGCCTCCGCCATCGGTTCCTATCCAGATAAGTTTGTCATTAGATTGATAAATAGATAGAATTCTGTGTGTACTTGTATGGTTTCTAAGCTTAACAGACATTTTATCTCGTAAAGAAATTACTTGAAATTTGTTATCTTTAAGTTGTTTAACTTGAAATAATCCGTTTAGGGTTCCAAGCCATACATCATCATCTTTGTCTACAAAAACTCTACGTATATCTTCATCATTTAAATTCCAATCTAAAAAAGGTTGGGTATTACAGTGTGTAATTGTATTGGTTTTTGGATCTAAATAATGCAGCCCTTTTAAAAAAGTACCAATCCAAATTTTACCTTTAGAATCTTCTTGTATACTTAAAACTCTATCTGATTTTAGATTACTATTTTGGGTAGAATAATTTATGTTTTGTTTGGTTTTTATATTAATCTTGGTTAAACCACTGGTCCAAGCACCTAACCACACTTGGTCTTTTTTATCTATATGAATGGCGGTAACATCATTGCTTAAAATTTTGCCATACTTAGAGGGCTCTTTGTTGTTTATATGAATAAATTTTCCATTCTCTTTGTTAAAAACATCAATACCACCGCCATCTGTGGTAATCCACAGTCTATGTTGTTTATCTTCTTTAATACCTGTAACAGAACTAGATTGTAAAGAATTTGTATTGTTATTTAAACACTCTATTGTATTAAATTTAGTATATAATTTATCGATTACAGAAACACCTTGATTATAAAAACCTAACCAAATTCTTTGTTCTTTATCAACTAACAACGACCAAACTGAATTTGATTTTAAACTAGTATCATCAAATTTATTATGGAGGTATTGTTTAAGAATTTTACCATTTTTATTTACTATAATTAAACCTTCGTTTTCTGTTCCACAAATTATTGTGTTTTCGAATTCTGTGATTGATAATATTCGTTTATCTGTAATATTGTATATAGAAACTGTTTTTTGAGGTTTTTTTAAATCTATTTTTAATAGGCCATTTTTTTGAGTTCCAATCCACAAGTTATCATTACTATCAATAAATTGAGATTCTATTAGTTGATTGCTAATTAGTTGTTTTATTGTTGTTTTATTTTCTTTAGGTAAAAAATTAAATTGATAAAGACCTTCTGAAGTACCTATAAAAAAATCTTTTTCTTGGTATTTAATTATTGAATTCACTAAAAAACCATTATGGTGTGGTTTTGTAAAAGGGATTTTTTTTGATTTATAGGTAAATTTATTAAAGAGAAATAAACCATGCCCATAAGTACCAAGAATAAGTTCTTCTGCATTTACCTCTGCAACAGATTTAATTTGAATAGTGTAGTTTTCTGATGCAGGAAAAGCACTGTTTAAGTCTATTCTTTTAAAAGAATCAAATTCTTTATTGTATAAATTAAGACCTTCATCTGTAGTTATCCATAAATTATCATTACTATCTTCAAAAATAGCGTTGATAAATCCACTATTTATGGAATTATAATTATCCCAATGGTATTCATACCATTTATAAGAAATACCGTCATAACGATATAAACCAGCTCCGTTAGTACCAAACCATAAAAAACCTTCTTTATCTTGCTTTATTGTTGTTACAGCTCGTTTAGTAATGCCTTCTTTTATTTCTACAAATTTAAAATTAGAAATTTGTTGAGAAAAACAATAATTAAAAGAGCAAATAATAAAAATTAAAAACTTTGTTAATTTTAAATATTTAAGCATTTTAATTAATTGGTATTAGGTTGGTTAAGTTTAAATAGTAAAAATATTAAAATATTAAAATATTAAAATATAGCTAAAACAATTTACCCAAAAAGTATCACTATAATCTCATTTAAATTATTTAAAGCATTAATTTACAAAAGGTTTACAAAACTTTAGATAAAAGGTTAAGTTATACTTTATTCTCTAAGATAAGTTAAAATAGTTACTATTTTAATAAATATTAGTCTAATATTTGTTTGATGAATAGGAGTAAAGCGTTCTTTTTATTATTGCTTTATAAGGTTGGTAGAAAAATATTTTTAAGTTAATTTAAAAATGAGTGCTACTTAAATTGTACTATTTTTTATAATTTCTCTTTTTTTGTTTCATATAAAAAGCCTAGATTTTTTAATTATAAACCTAGGCTTTTTTATCTTTTGTTATTTAAAGTACTGTTTTTAGGCTCTATAAATTTTATCGAATAAATCTTTATAGATTTCCTTAATAACAGCTCGTTTCATTTTCATGGTTGGCGTTAAGTGCCCATCTTCTATAGACCAAACCTCTGGAGTAAGTTCAAAGCGTTTTATTTGCTCCCATTTACCAAAATTTTTGTTGCATTTATCCACTTCTTTTTGAATACGTTTTATAACGATATCAGAAGCTACTATTTCTTTATTTGTAGTACCAATATTTAAGTTTTTATGATGAATCCATTCTCTGATGAATTCAAAATTGGGTTGAATAAAAGCTGCAGGCATTTTTTCGCCTTCACCAATAACCATTACTTGTTCTATAAATAAAGATTGCTTAAGCTCGCCTTCTAATAAAGGTGGAACAACATATTTTCCACCAGAAGTTTTAAACATTTCTTTGGTTCTTCCAGTAATTTTTAGAAACCCCTCTTGGTCAAATTCACCCTTGTCACCAGTATAAAAATAACCATCCTTCATTACATTTGCAGTCCTTTCATCATCTTTGTAATATCCTAACATTACGTTTGGCCCTTTTACCAAAATTTCTCCATTTTCTGCAATTTTCACTTCAATACCTTTAATGATTTTACCCACAGTAGCAACTTTAAAACCACCATTCCTTTCATCATTTACAGAAATAACAGGTGATGTTTCAGAAAGACCATAACCTTCCATTATTGGCATTCCTGCTGCTGCAAAAACCCTAGTTAATCTTGGTTGCAATGCTGCGCTACCAGATACCATTAATTTTAATTCTCCTCCTAAAACAGCTTGCCATTTAGAAAAAATTAATTTTTTTGCTAATTTTAATTGTAGTTCATACCACCACCCATTTACTCCATAAGGCTCGTATCTTAAACCTAAATTAACAGCCCAAAAGAACAATCCTTTTTTAAAACCTGTTAAAGTTTCTCCTTTTAAAATTATTTTATCGTAAATTTTCTCGTATAAGCGTGGTACGGCGGTCATTACGTGTGGTTTAATTTCTTGCGCATTTTCAGCCAGTTTTTCTATAGATTCTGCAAAATAAATAGAAACACCACAATATTGATATAGATATAGAATCATGCGTTCAAAAATGTGGCAGATTGGTAAAAAACTTAAACCTATAGATTTACCATAATCAAACGGTACCCGTTTTTCTGAACTTAAAACATTGCTAACAATATTTTTATGAGAAAGCATTACTCCTTTAGGTTTACCTGTGGTACCAGAGGTGTAAATTAATGTAGCTAAATCATCTGTTTTTACATTATTTTTTCTATCATCAAGAATATTTTGATTACTTTCATCTTTTCCTGATTCTAAAACTTCATTCCAACTTTTTTCTCCTTTAATATCATCAAAAGTATAAACAGCAATTAAGTTGGTTTCTTTTTTTATTTTATTTACCTTTTTTAAAACCTCTTTATCTGAAACAAAACAATAAATAGATTCTGAATGATTTAATATATACGCATAATCTTCTTCAGAAATTGTGGGGTAAATAGGTACATTTTGTGCTCCTGTTTGTAAAATTCCGATATCTAAAATATTCCATTCGGTTCTGTTTGTAGATGAAATTACAGCAATCTTATCGTTAGGTTTTATACCCAAGTTAATTAAACCTCTACTTATTTGGTTGGCTTGATCTACATATTCTTGAGTTGTAATAGATTTCCAGCTACCATTTATTTTAGATGTAAACGCTTTTTCTAAATTATAGGTTTCTAATTGATAATAAGGAAAATCGAATAATCTTGTAATTTCTACTGCCATAGTTTATCATTTGAATAGGCAAATTAGGTATTTTTGATTGATTTAACAAATACTAATTATAAGAGTTTTTTATTGTGAATAATTTAATATTTATAGAACATTATTTATTTATTAATAATGATTAATATATTTTACTTAACTAGTTGTTTTATAGGACTAATTTTGTTGTGTAGTGTTTCTTGTTTTAAAAAATGTTTTTTTTATAATCAAGTTAAATAATAAAAATTACTTCTTTAAAAATAAAAAACTAGCCTTTTTATTAAAAAAAAAGCTAGTTAGTTTTGGTTTTAGTTAGCCCCCTAATTCTAACTACTCCATTAATGAGCGCAATTTATAATTTAATTAGGAATAAAAAATAGGTAGAAATACCTGTTTTATAAAAGTTTTGAAATTTGTTATATTAGAATTAGTTTTATAGACTATTTTAGGTGTTAAATATTGTGTTTTATAAAAAAGTAAGTCTATTTATAGAATGTACTGTGTTTTATAAAATTTTATTATTGCTGTGTGATAATTAAATGTAGATCTATAGGAAAGGTGTTAGAAACTACTAGTTTATTTTATATTGAAGTTGCATATTAAATACTAGTTTTCATAAAAATAAAAACTAGCTTTTTTAATTAAAAAAAAGCTAGCTAATTTTGGTTTTTGTTAGCCCCTTAATTCTAACTATCTCCATTATGGGTGCAATTTATAATTTAAAAAACAATAAAATACAGGTAGAAATACCTAATTTTTATCAATGGAAGTTTTATTGAAGCTTTTTCCGTTAATTTTGGTGTACTTAGCGTCTATTTCATAAGCTACGTGCATGTTTGTAATGTTAAAATCACCCGAAACTTTCATGTATTTAATATTTAAATCCTCTTTAAAAGTTGTGTTATTAAATGATACTCCGTTAGAAAAGTTAGTATATTTAAAGGTTGCAGTGTCTTTAAACAAAGCATTGTAAAAACTTACATTATTACTAAATTTGGCATATTTAAAAGTTGCAATTTCATTAAAAATGGTATTCGAAAAGCTAATTTTATTGTCAAATTTCGCATACTTAAAGGTGCTGTCATCATTAAAGGAAGTTCCAGAAAAATCAGTGTTTCTTTCAAAACGAGAGTATTTAAACATGGCTTTATGCTTAAAAATGCAGTTTTTAAAAATAGTTTCATCTTCAAAACTAGCTGTATATGTAAGTCCAGATGCTTCATCTGGTATATAAGCTAAAACATCATTTTTAAAAGTACAATTGATAAAAGAAATACGAACGTCTATTATTTTTTTAATTTCGTTTGTAGAACTATTTGAGTTCCAATTAAACCAGCTACTTTTCTTTTTAATGGGCATTTTTTTTACAGCATCATCCATATAAGTAAAGTCTAAAACACCAATAATAGTTACGTTGTTTATAGAAATTGCTTTACCTGCTTTTATATCTTTCATAATATCAGAGGCTTTTACTTTTTTCTGAGCAAGAGCAACTGTAATTATAAAAAGAAAAGAGAATGTAAGCAGTGTAATTTTATTTTTCATTTTTTAAGGCATTAAAAGGTTTACATTATAATGACCTATTTTTTTTTAAGTTGTGACACTATTTTAAATATTATTAAAAATTTTTTTTTAAACGTAAAAAAGACCAAATAATTAAATTTGATCTTTTTAGACTCATAGCAATCTATTAAAAATAAATTCACATAAATATTTCCCCCAAAACATTTATTATGTTATTAATAATGCCGCAAAAGTAATAAGAGTTATTGTTATAATGTTGTAAAAAATCGTAATTATAAATCTTTAGAATATGACTTTATAAGCGGATACTCATTTTTAAAGTAAGACTTAGGGGATTCTGGCATAAATAACTTAAAGTCTTTTAAAAAATGAGAATGATCGTAATAATTGTATTTATGTATGAGATCTTTTAAACTTAATTTTTTGTCATCGTATTTACGCATAAGCTTTGTAAAGCGAGATAACCTAATAAATTTACCAGGAGTTATACCAATAATTTTTTTAAATTTTGTTTCTAATGATTTTTGTGAAAAAGGCAGTATTTTTAGTAAATCTAAAACATTAATCATGCCTTCATTTTTATCAATATAGGCAATTGCTTTATCTATATGTTTTATATCATTATCTACAATTAACTCTAAACTTTCTATAAACGCTATAATGTTAGTTATAAAACTAGAAGGGTCTTGTTTATAATTTAAAAAAAATGGATTCATTCTTTTAAATAAATCTTTATCAATTTCTATTAAAGGAACAAGCCTATTGGTTAAGGTAGAAATATCTATTTGTAGTATTTTATATAAAGCTGTTGGGTGTAAATTAATGCCTACATTATAACTTTCGTCATTTACATGATAATGATAAGTACTTGAAAATTGGCCACTTATTGTAAGTCCTTGTAAAGGTGTTATTTCCTTATTAAAAAGAACTGTTTGCTTTTTACTAAAAATATATACAAGTGATGGTAATCCAATAGGTATTATAATTGTTTTAAAAGGTAAATCTTCTTTTGTAAAAGAGATACTAAATAAATTATTTACGATACCTCTAGAATCTTTTTTATCTAGAAATTTAAAATTCATGCTTTTTAAGGTGATTTTTATTTAGGAAACTTTGTTTTTTAGAAAGGATTTCTCTTGATTATTCTTTTTAAGAATGTATACATTTGTATCCAATTTATTATTGGCAAGTGCCCAACATAAAGTTTTTTAAAAGCTCATAAATTAATTAAATATTTAAATTAGTGGGTAAATATAAAAGAATTCGTCACAATTTAAAATAGGAGTAGTCTTTTACGTGGTAATAGCGTAGTTTTAAAATTAGAATTAGCAGGAACAAACGAATTATAAAATAAAAATATGAAAATTAAAGTTATCACTCTTGTAATTACCCTACTATTTATAAATAATTATTTAAATGCACAAAGATCATTTAAGTTAGAGCGTAGTTTTAATAAAGTTATTGTAAGCCAACCTGTAGAAGCAGTCGTTAAAAAAGGAACCCGAACCAAGTATTGAAATTAAAGATATTACTGTACCAATAGAAAAGTTTAAATACGAACTAAACAAAGGAATCCTACAAGTGTATTTGGTTGGTGCTAAAACAGATACTAATAATAAAAAGGTAACTAATAATTATCAGAATAGAGTAGTAAAAGTTATTATTACGTATGCAGATGTAAAAATATTTTCTTTACGAGGAGAAAAAAAAATTACATTTCAAACACCTCTTGTTCAAGATGAATGTAAATTACGTATTTACGGAAAATAGGAAGTTACCATAAAGAATATTATAGTAGATAAATTAGAGGTTGCTATTTATGGTCATCGTTTTTTAAACGAAACAAAAATAACGGTTTACAGAGATGGAACTTTTCAGTTTAACGTATCCGAAAAAATAAAAGTAAATTCTTATGGTGAAGCTACAGTGCTTTATAAGGGAGGTGCACAATTAAAAAAAGGAATTGTTATAGGAGAATCTAAAATACGTAAATTTTTTTAGTTTATTTTTTTTTCTTTATAGACAAATTTTTAAACAGTCTTTTTATTTTCTAGGATGATACGTTTCTACCACTTCTTTTAAGTAACTTTTATCTAAATGCACATATACTTCTGTGGTGGTAATACTTTCGTGCCCCAACATTTGTTGAATAGCTCTTAAATCTGCGCCATTTTTTAATAAATGAGTCGCAAAAGAATGACGCAACGTATGCGGACTGATTTTCTTTTTTAAGTCTATCTCTATAGATAGATTTTTTAGAATGATAAAAATCATCTGTCTGGTTAATCCTTTACCGCGTCTGTTTAAGAAAACCGTGTCTTCAAAACCTTTTTGAGGATTTATGTGTGTTCTAATAGCTTTAATGTAGCTTAAAATATATTTTTGAGCATTGTAATGAATCGGCACAAAACGCTGTTTATTTCCTTTACCAATAACACGTATAAAACCTTCTTCAAAAAATAAATCAGAAATTTTTAGAGTGATAAGTTCGCTAACACGCAAACCACAACTGTACATGGTTTCTAAAATGGTTCGGTTTCTTTCTCCTTGCGGATGACTTAAATCGATGGCAATAATCAATTGATTAATTTCGTCTTCAGACAAGGTGTCTGGTAATTTTCTTCCAATTTTTGGAGCTTCAATTAAATCTGTAGGGTTTATTTTTCTATAATCTTCAAAAATTAGATAATCGAAAAAACTACGCAAACCAGAAATAATACGCGCTTGACTTCTAGGGTTTACTTTTTTAGCAATCTCATAAATAAATTGCTGAATAGAATCTTCATTTATAGTAATAGGCGAGTGGGTGATTTCGTTTTCTTCTAAAAACAACATCAATTTTTCTAAATCTCGTGTATAACTATCAATTGTATTTTTAGATAAGCCTCTTTCTATTTTTAAAAATAGTTGAAAATCTCTAATTGCGTTTTCCCATTTCATAGGATAAAGATATTAAAACTTAATTATCAAATTGGTAGAATCTAAAAATTATGAAATATTCTTTTCGGAAAGGTTATACCAAATGAATTTTAAAATGATTGATAATAAATTTGAATTATTTTTTCTAAATATGCAATAGAAAATCTAATCATAGTCTTAGTTACGATTCTTTTTTATATTAAAATATTAAGGAAAAAGAAACGAATTTAATCGGTCATTTTGATGTTTATTTGGTATTAATAGTAAGTTATCGTTTTTTTAATCTTAAAATTTTTTATTATTTTTAAGATTAAAAAAAAGAACATTATGAAAAAGGTATTATTTATTATCTCTTTAGCTTTATTAGGGCTAAGGAGTATTAGTGCACAAGAAATGGGAGGTTTTTCTGGTTTTGCAGGGGCAACGTATCCATTATCTTCAGAATCTTATGTTGGTATCAATGTAGGATTTGAATATCTATTTACGGATGTAATTGCAGCAGCACCTAGTTTATCTTATTACTTTATAGAGGGTGTAACATCTGCAATTTTGAATATAGATGGACGTTATTATTTTAGAGGATACAAAAAATTAATATATTTTGGTTTAGCTGGTATTTCTTTATCATCCTATAAAATACATGATGGTTTAACTTTAAATGATACCGGAATTAGTATTGGTGGTGGATTGATTTATGGAGTAAGTGAAAATTTAGGCTTAATTGCACAATTAAAATATGGTTCTGTAAACTCAGGAGCTTTAGAGCCAATGGTTGGAGTTAATTTTAACTTCTAAAGTTATCTACATTTTTATACTCGAAAAAACAACCTATTTCATTTGAGTCAACTTTTAAAGCTAATCCGTTAATGGCAAAAGGAGTACTCATTTACTTTTGTCTAGAACTTTAAAAATATAAATTATGAAGAAATTAATGTTAGTTGCTTTTGTAACAATAATGGGTGTAAGCAGTATAAATGCACAAGAAGGTGTTTTAAATGGAGGTTTAAATATAGGGATACCTACTGGTGATGCTAATGATTTTTATGGATTAACTCTAGGGGCAGAGTTAAATTATATGTTTCCTGTTTCAGAAGGATTTACTTTAGGTCCGTCTGTACAATACTCTCATTTTTTTGGTAAAGATGTTGATGTATTTGGAGGGGAATCTATAGAGGTTTCTGATGCTTCTTTTTTACCAATATCTGGTGCTGCAAGATTTAATGTTTCAGAAAAGTTTGTAGTTGGGGCAAACCTTGGTTATGCAGTAGGTTTAAGTGATGATTTAGATGGTGGTTTTTATTATAGACCTGTAGTTGGTTATAAAATAGGAGATACTACACAGTTAAATCTTTCATATTCCGGAATCACTAATGATGGTGTAGATGTTAATAACATTAGTTTGGGCGTAATGTTCGGAATCTAAAATAGAAATATTGATTATATTTACGAACGGAAGCTGAAAAGCTTCCGTTTTTTTGTTTAAAAAATGTATTTTTGAATTATGAAGCTACTTATACTAAACGGACCGAATTTAAATTTATTAGGAAAAAGAGAACCAGAAATCTATGGTACAGAAACTTTTGAAGATTACTTTAGAACTCTTCAATTAAAGTTTAATGATGTAGAGTTATCTTATTTTCAGTCGAATAGTGAAGGTGCCATTATCGATAAATTACACGAAGTTGGTTTTAGTTTTGATGGCATTGTTATTAATGCAGGTGCTTATACACATACTTCTATTGCTATTGCAGATGCTATTAGTGGTATTACAACTCCAGTTGTAGAAGTGCACATTTCTAATGTACACAATAGAGAAGCTTTTAGACATAAATCTTATTTATCTCCGGTTTGTATAGGAGTTATTTTAGGTTTTGGTCTAAAGAGTTATGAGTTGGGAATTGAGAGTTTTTTGTAGGTGGAAAAAGAAATAGAAATATCCGTTGTAATTCCTTTATATAGATGTGCAAACACTATAGAAGAGCTATCTATAAGATTAATAAAGGTTTTTTTAAAATTAGATATTTCTTTTGAAATTATTTTAATAAATGACGGAAGTCCAGAAAATGATTGGGAGGTAGCTTCAAAATTATCCGAAGGAAATAACGAAATAAAATCTATCAATTTAAGTAGAAATTTTGGTCAGCATCCAGCAATTTTTTGTGGATTAGAACACTCAAAAGGGGAGTGGGTTGTGGTTATGGATGGTGATTTACAAGATGTGCCAGAAGAAATTGAAAAATTATACAACAAAACCTTAGAGGGGTTTCCTATTGTTTTAGGAGCAAGAGAAGAAAGAAAAGATACGTTTACAAAAAAGTTAGGTTCGTTAGTATTTTATAAGATTTTAAACTTTTTTACAGGGTCTAATTTATCACATCAAGTAGGTAATTTTGGGGTGTATCATAAAGATGTTATTCTTTCTGTTTTATCATTAGGAGATGCTATAAAGTTTTTACCTACCATGATTAACTGGGTAGGGTATCAGAAAATAACTGTACCTGTAAAACATGCAAAAAGGCTAGCAGGTACATCTAGTTACAGTTTTGGTAAACTATTAAGTTTGGCGTTTGATAATATTGTGTCATTTTCTAATAAGCCTTTAAAGATTTTTGTGAAATTTGGTTTTTTACTGGTATTTATAGCCGTTTTAATGATTGTGTATAATTTATACTTACACTTATCTAATCATATTGTAGTGCAGGGATATTCGAGTATTATTATTTCAATATGGTTTTTATCGGGTTGTTTAATTTCTATTATGGGGGTTATTGGCGTGTATCTAGGTAAAGTATTTGACAAAGTAAAAGCAAGACCCTCTTATATTGTATATCAAAAAAAGAATCTATGATAACGGAATATTTAGAATGGGATTCGAATTTTTTTGGAGTTGATGTTTATAAAAATAAATGCAAAAATCTTGTAAAAGCAAACGAAATACAGCTTAAAAAAGGATTAACTTATTTGTTTTGTAAAGAAGAGGTAAAGTTACAAGAGAAATCTTTATACGATGTTAAGATCACTTTTGCTAAAAGTCTCACAAAAAATAAACTAGAAATAGACCCTCAAATAATTTCTTATCCTTTACATAACAAGGTATCTAAAGAATTACTCAATTTAACTTATCAAAGTGGTCAGCATTCAAGATTTAAAATAGACCCTAAAATACCTAATGATAAATTTTTAGAATTTTATAAATTATGGATTTTAAACTCTGTAAATAGAAGTTTTAGTGATGAGGTATTTACCTATAAAATTGACGGAATTGAAGTAGGTATGATTACCTTAAAAAAGGATAAAGAAATCTGTAAAATTGGTTTGTTGGCTGTTGATGAAGGCCAAAGAGGTAAAAAAATAGGGAGTAAGTTAATGTTGGCAGCAGAAAAGTGGGCATTAGATAATAAATGTAAAGAAATATTGGTTGAAACTCAGGAACAAAATAAAATTGCTGTAACATTTTATAAGAGAATGAAATATAATATTGTGCAAAAAGAATATATCTATCATTTATGGAGGTAAATACTGTAATTCCATTTAACAAGCCTTATTTAACAGGAAACGAAACAAAATACATTGAACAAGCGGTTGCTTCTGGTAAAATTTCGGGTAATGGAATTTTTACGCAAAAATGTCAACATTTTTTTCAAGAACGTTACGGTATTCAAAAAGCTTTATTAACAACTTCTTGCACAGATGCTTTAGAAATGTGTGCCATCCTTTTAAATATAAAAGAAGGAGATGAAGTTATTATGCCTTCTTACACATTTGTATCTACAGCAAACGCTTTTGTGTTAAGAGGCGCTAAAATTGTGTTTGCAGATTCTAGAGCAGATCAACCAAATATTGATGAAAATACATTAGAAGATTTAATAACATCAAAAACAAAAGCAATTGTTGTAGTACATTATGCAGGCGTGGCTTGCGAAATGGATACAATTATGGCATTGGCTAAAAAATATGGAATTTACGTTGTAGAAGATGCAGCCCAAGCGATAGAATCTTTTTACAAAGGAAAAGCATTAGGAAGTATTGGTCATTTGTCGGCATTTTCTTTTCACGAAACAAAAAACGTAATTAGTGGAGAAGGAGGTTTGTTAGGTATTAATGATGAACAATTTATAGAAAGAGCAGAAATTATTTGGGAAAAAGGAACCAATCGTTCTGCTTTCTTTAGAGGAGAAATAGATAAATATGGATGGGTAGATGTGGGGTCTTCTTTTCTACCATCAGAAATCATTGCGGCTTTCTTATGGGCGCAATTAGAAAATTTAGAAGATATTCAGAATAGAAGAAAAGAAATTTGGAATACATATTATCAATTTTTTAAAGAAGAGGAAAAGGTGTCATTACCAATGGTGCCCCACTATGCAACAAATAATGCACACATGTTTTATGTGCTTTTAGCATCTTTAAAAAAGAGAAATGAGTTTATTTCTGGGTATAAAGAAAGAGCAATAAATCCTGTTTTTCATTATGTAAGCTTGCATTCTAGCCCTTATTTTAAAGATAAGCATGATGGCAGAGAATTACCTAATTGCGATAGATATGCAGATACTTTGGTAAGAATGCCTTTGTTTTATGAGTTGGACCAAAAATGTGTTTTAAACATTAATTCTGATAGTTTAAAATAGGATGTTCGTAAAAATTTTCACACCAAAAAATACAAAGAGAGTTTTATATTTATTTTTGTTAGTAGGCGTATTATTAACCATATTTTGGAATTTCCCTTTTAATTTTAAGGTTGGTGAAAATGATGGCTATATCAAAAAATTTGCTATTTTTAATAACACTAATTTATATACTGGTATCGCTTCAGGTACTTCTGTAGTTTATTTTTTAGCTTTAAAATTTTTAAACTTCTTTTTAAATAATATCAACAATAGCTTCTTTCTATTAAATCTGATAAGTCAAATAGCTTTTATTTTTATAGGTGTTAAACTATTTAATAAAGAAAAAAGTAAAGAGAGTAAAATTATTTATGCTTCCGTTTTGTCGCTTTTTTTAGTAAAAGGATTTCAAATGAAAGCATATTCTGGGAGTAGTAATGATTATTTGTTATCCGTATTTATTCTTTGGATTCTTTATGAAATTGTAAAATCTAGAAAAAACGTTATTTCAGATATAAAAATAGGGGTTTTAATGGCTATTTCATTATCAATTAGAAAATCTTTTATATTGTTTTTTCCGTTGTTTTTTATATTAGTATTTGAACAATACAAACTTAAAAATTACATAAAAACAGGTGTCTCTTTTTTGTTGATTTTACTAGTATTTCATTTTCCTGCAATTATAGAAAATCATACATTAAGTTTTTACTCTAAAGAACCAAATTCTACTACTTATAATTGGATTACAAGAAATTACTTAGGTTTAAAACGAATTTTTGAAGAAGGTTTAGCGTTTTCAAGTGGTAGTGTTTGGTCGTATTCTTGGGCAATGGTAGAGGAATATATCCAAACAGGAAAATTTATACCGAAATCATTAACAAGTGTTATAGCTAACGATCCTGCTGTTTTTATAAAAGCATTCGTTTATAATGTCGGTAGAAATTTAGTATGGACTCTTCGGTTTTCTGGAATAATAGCGATAGTTCCTTTTTTCTATAAAATAAAGTTATTTAATAAATACTTGGTAGCTTATTTTTCTTTTTTAATGATTATTTCTGCTGTAGGTTTTACGGTAACTGAGTTTAGATGGTTTTGGGGATATGATATTTTAATGTTTTTAGGAGGATATATGTATTTAAAAAGCATAAAAGAAAAACAACTAAAATTTTTAATTATAAGTATTTCACTGATAACGGTTTTGTTATTTAATGTAAGAACAATTATTAGTTTACTCTAGTTTGTATTCATTAATTAGTAATTTTAAGAAGGTATTTTGTGATTTTCTAAAAAATTAAGTAATACTGTTTAAATGCTTTAGTGCATCAATCTGATTTGTTACATTTGCGTTGATGTTAATTTTTGTAATATCATTCCCCCAGCTACTATTTAATAGATATTCTATAACTTTTTTTTAATATTTAAGAAGATTATTTTCTTTTTTAGATAAAAAAATAGAATTATGGTTGATATTAAATGTTAAAATCATAAATTGAATTATATTTGTTTTCTTAGAAAAATTAATAAATGAAGAAAGAAAAATGGCTTTTTGAAATAACGCCAAAAACAAGTCTTTTAGACTTAAATTTAAAAGAAGTTTGGCAATATAGAGATTTGTTAATTTTGTTTGTAAAAAGAGATATTATTACTTTATATAAGCAAACTGTTTTAGGTCCGCTTTGGTATTTAATTCAACCTTTATTTACATCGGTAATATTTACCTTAATATTTAACAATGTAGCCAGTATATCAACAGGCAGTGTACCTCCGTTTTTATTTAATCTAGCAGGTATTACTATTTGGAATTATTTTACAGCTTGTTTTTCTGGTACTTCAAATACTTTTAGTAATAATGCAGGTATTTTTGGAAAAGTTTATTTTCCTAGATTAATTATGCCTTTGGTTGCCATTATTTCTAATTTAGTAAAATTCGGAATTCAGCTGTTAATCTTTATGGTATTTTTTATCTATTATTATAATCAAGGAGCAGATATTAGTATTAATAAATATTTAATGTTGTTTCCTGTAATGGTTTTAATTATGGGGGCGTTAGGATTAGGATTAGGAATGATTATTTCTGCAATGGTAACCAAATATAGAGATTTAAATATTTTAATTGGGTTTGGCATGCGTTTGTTAATGTATATTTCTGCCGTTATGTACCCTGTTTCCTTTTTTGTAGAAAAGTTACCTAAATATGCTTGGGTAGTAAAATACAACCCATTGTCTTTTGTTATTGAATCTGTAAGGTATATGCTTTTAAATACGGGGGTTTTTGATGTTCAAATGTTTATATATACCATAATTACTACCGTAGTTGTTTTGTTTTTTGGAATTGTGGTTTTTAACAAAGCAGAAAAAAGTTTTATAGACACTATTTAACAAGTTAATATTTTAAAATTGTCATATTTAAAATATGACACTGAGCCTGTAAAAGTGTTTAGTTAAAAATAAGAATAAAAGTATGAGTAACCCTATTTTAAAAATAGAAAACCTAAGTAAACAATACCGCCTTGGTTTGGTAGGTACGGGTACAATAGCAGACGATCTAAAACGTTGGTGGTATGTTGTACGAGGTAAAGAAGATCCGTTTTTAAAAATTGGAGATGTAAACGACCGTGCTACTAAAGGAACATCTGATTATGTTTGGGCAATAAGAGATATTAATTTTGAAGTACAACCTGGAGAAGTACTTGGTATTATAGGTAAAAATGGTGCAGGGAAATCTACCTTGTTAAAAATACTGTCTAAAATAACAAATCCAACTACAGGTAGTATAAAATCTCGTGGACGAATTGCTTCTTTGTTAGAAGTTGGTACCGGTTTTCATGGAGAAATGACAGGAAGAGAAAACATCTTTTTAAACGGAGCTATTTTAGGAATGACTAAAAAGGAAATAGCAAGTAAACTAGATGAAATTGTAGCGTTTTCTGGTTGTGAACGTTATATTGATACGCCTGTAAAACGATACTCTAGTGGTATGACGGTTCGTTTGGCATTTGCCGTTGCTGCTTTTTTAGAACCAGATATTCTAATTATAGATGAGGTATTGGCTGTTGGAGATGCAGAATTTCAAAAGAAAGCCATTGGTAAAATGCAAGATATCTCTAAAGGAGATGGACGTACCGTTTTGTTTGTAAGCCATAATATGGCGGCAGTGAAGAGTTTGTGTACACGAGGAATTGTTTTGGGTAATGGTGGGGTTGTTTTTGATGGAGATACGGATGCTGCTGTAGATTATTATTTAAATGAAAAGAAAATTGCTAATTCAGAAGATTTAAATGGTGTTGTAAAGTTTAAAAAAGGAGAAGTAGGGAATGCTGAGGTTCATTTATTAGAAATTACTTCTTACAATAGTTCTAATGTTTGTAAAGGTACTTTTTTTGATAACGAAGAAATTTTTGTTGATATTAAAATAGATGTAAAGAAGGATATAGAAAAATCTCGATTTGCAATAATCGTTAAAACAGTTTCAGAAGATATTGTCTTTGTAAGTGGCTCATTTAAAATAACAAATGAATTAATTACAAAAGGAAAATATACGCTTACAACTATTATTCCTAAAGATTTATTAAACAGTATTGAATATGATATTTTTATTAGTGGTGCAATACCAGGTAAAAATTATTTTTTTGAACAAAAAAAGTGTTTAACGTTAAAAATAATAGATTCAGAAAGTAAGGGGTTTGGATTTAATGAAAAATGGCCTGGGGTAATACATCCCAACTTAAATTGGAGTATTAAATAATGAGAATATTAAATTACTTAAGATTAACTAAAAGTTATACCAGTACTATTTATAAACAAGCTAAAAGTTTATATACTTTAAAGAACCAGAATGTTGTAGATATTAATCACAAACCGAGTGTACTTAACTTAAATATTATTGATAGTTGTAATTCTAAATGCACTATGTGCAATATTTGGAAACAAGATGAAGCTTTAGAAATTTCACCAGAAGAATTAGGAAATGTCCTTAGAGATCCTTTATTTTCAGAATTAAAACATGTAGGAGTAACAGGAGGTGAACCAACTTTAAGAGAAGATTTACCAGAAATCTATATGTCTATTATAGATGCGGTTCCAAATTTAGAAGGAGTAAGTATTATTACTAATGCTATTGAAAGTGAAGATGTTTTAAATAGGATTAAAAAAATAAAAGCTATTTGCGATGAACAAAATATTCCTTTTTCTGCAATGGTTTCTATTGACGGTGTTGGTAAAGCACATGATAACGTAAGAGGGGTAAAAGGAAATTTTGAAACAGCTATAAAAGTTTTTAAATATTTAGAAAATGAATTAAAAATACCAACGTCATTTGGCTGTACAATATCTAAGCTAAATGTATGGGATGCAGATGATTTATTGTATTATGTTAAAAAACACAACATGTATGGTAGGTTTAGAATAGCAGAAAGTATTAATAGATTATATAACCAAGATAGAGGCAAAGTAATTAGAAATTTTGATGAGGATGAAACGTATAATTTAATTTTATTCTTCGAAAAATTAAAAAGAACGTATGAAACAGAAAATACATACCAAAGAACATATAGTAGTATACAAAATATGTTGCAAGGTGGCGATAGACTTATAGGGTGTCCATATCATAAAAATGGTGTTGTTTTAGGATCTAAAGGACAATTAAGTTATTGTGCACCAAAGTCTAAAGAAATTGGTAATGCAACGGAAACATCTGCTATAGATCTTTATAAAAAAAACGTTAAAGAGAAAAAAAGAATTTTAAAAGAGAATTGTAAAAGTTGTATTCATGATTATCATGCACCAATAACTTATAGAGAACAAAAAAATAACTTTGAAGAAGAATTTTACGCTAAAATATTAAAAAGATCAAAAGCAAGTAGAGCCATAAAGTTAACGAAACTGTTAAAAACAATACCTAAAAATAAAAATACGTATAGAGTTTTTATTGTTGGTTGGTATGGTACAGAAACCGTTGGTGATAAGGCAATTTTAGGAGGTATTATTGAGTTTTATAAAAAACAATACAACAATAATGTTGAGTTTGTAATTGGTAGTTTATACCCATTTATTACAGATAGAACTTGTAAAGAATTAAATTTTAAAGCAAAAGTAGTATCTACAAAAACGTTAGATTTATTACGTTATACAAAAAGTTCTGATGAAATTGTAATGGGAGGTGGTCCCTTAATGGATCTTGAAGAATTATCCGTGCCTTATATTGGGTTTAAATTAGCAAAATCACTTGGTGTAAAGACGACCGTTTTTGGTTGTGGAATAGGACCTCTGAAAAGAGAAAAGTTTTCTAAATTGGTTAAAAATATATTCTCACTAACTGATGAAGTTAAATTGAGAGATAAAAAAAGTATTGCTGTTTATAATGAATATGGTTTTAAAAATAAAGCAAAATATATTGGAGATCCTGCTAAAGGTTTTATAGAACAACAAAGTAGTAGAATTATTGTAGAAACAGAAAATGTATTAAGTTGCTTTTTAAGAGATTGGACTTTTGAGTATTATACCGGTGATAAGGAAACTTTTAAATTAGAAAAAGAAAAATTTGAACAAGGAATCGCTAATTTAATAAAAGAGGAAGCTGATAGATTAAATGTAGAGAAGATAGAGTTTCACCACATGCATAATTTTGTGATTGGAAATGATGATAGGGATTTTTCTCGTTATTTTACTGAGAAATATTTTTATAATGACCATAGAGTTTTTATTAATAAAAAACTTTCAACAGTAGATTCGATAATTACAGTAATGAAAAAATCTAAGTTAAATATTTGTATGCGTTTTCATTCTGTGTTATTTGCCCATACTTTAGATACCGATTTTCTTGCAATAGATTACACTCTTGGCGGTAAAATTCATGCCTACCTAGAAGATAACAATGTGTTAGAAAAAGAAAGGTCTTTAGAGCAAATTTTAAAGTTGAGTTAAATATTTTTCTATAAAAATGAAAGTTTTACTTGTAAATACATACGATAGAGGAGGAGCTGCAAATGCTTGTATAAGACTGCATAAAGGCTTGTTACAAGAGGGGATGGAGTCGAATGTGTTATTAAGAACAGCTTCAAAAAACATTCCATTTACCTATGTAGCCTCACCAATAGATAAACAGGTAAAACATTCTATTTATAAAAAAATAAAATTAAAAGCAACAAAAATATTAAAGGAGTTAAAGTTGCTTAAAGTAAAACCTCAGAAGACAAATAAATTTTTAATTAATAGAGATGCTAGATTAGAAATGTTTAGTTACCCAAATTCTAATTTTGATATCACCGAATCGGAGCTTTATAAAGAAGCCGATATAATTAACCTACATTGGGTTTCTAACTTTTTAGATTATGCTTCTTTTTTTAAAAAAAATAAAAAACCCGTTATTTGGACTTTACATGATATGAATCCATTTACAGGTGGAGAACATTATTTAGAAGATTTTTTAGGAATAGATGAATCGGGTAAACCTAAAAAAAGAAGTGTTACAGAAATAGAAAAAAAAGAGTTTTTAAAAAACTTAAAAATTAAAAAGGAAGCCTTACAAAATGTTTCAAATTTACACATAGTTACTCTGTGTACTTGGATGTCTGAAGAGGTTAAAAAAAGTGAATTATTTAAAAATTACCCGATTCATTTAATTCCAAATGGATTGGACACAACGATTTTTAAACCGATAGATCAAAAATATTCGCGAGAAGTATTAGGGTTACCTCAGGATAAGAAAATAGTATTGTTTGTTTCAGATTCTATATCTAACAATCGTAAAGGTTTTGTTTTTCTAAAAAATGCTTTAGAACTAGTAAAAAGAAAAGATGTTATTTTGTGTGCTATTGGTAGAAAAAATGAAAATTTAAAAGAAGATAATAATATAATTGAGTTAGGAGTAATCCATGATGAACGCTTAATGAGTGTTGTGTATAATGCTGTAGATGTTTTTGTTATTCCTTCTTTAATGGATAATTTACCAAACACAGCAATAGAGTCATTACTATGCGGAACGCCTGTTATAGGTTTTCCTAAAGGAGGAATTACAGATATTATAGAACATGGAGTAAATGGTTATTTAACTGAAGACATTAGTGTAAAGTCATTAGTAATTCAATTAAATATATTTTTAGATACTTCAAAAATATTTAACAGTGTGAATATTAGAGATAATGCAATAAAAAAATATAGCTTACAAGTTCAGGCAACAAGCTATATTAAATTATTTAATAAATTAGTAGAATGTTAATCTCTATAATTACCATAAACTATAACGACCTAGAAGGCTTAACAAAAACAATGCAAAGTGTTTTTGAGCAGACTTATACTAATATAGAATACATTGTTATAGATGGTGGCTCTACTGATAGTAGTAAGGAGTATATAGAAAATAATGCAGAGAAACTTACTTATTGGGTAAGTGAACCAGACAAGGGTATTTATAATGCCATGAATAAAGGTATTGATAAAGCTACAGGGGAATATTTGTTATTTTTAAATAGTGGTGATTATCTGTGTGATGCAAAAGTTTTAGAACGTGTAATTAGTAAATTATTTGATACCGATATTTTGTATGGTAATTTAGTGAAAATATTTACTGATGGAACAATAAAAGTAGACAAAGGGCCTAAAGGAATGCAGATTACACTAAACACCTTTATGCAGGGGACTTTAAATCATGGTTCTTCATTTATAAAAAGAGATTTGTTTTATAAATATGGGTTTTATGATGAAAACCTAAAGATTGTTTCAGACTGGAAATTATTTTTAATAGCTTTAGGGTTAAATAATTCTCTAGTTAAATATATTGATGTATCTATTTCATATTTTGATATGACAGGAATAAGTAATAGCAATTTAAATTTAAGAAAAGTAGAACGCGAAAAAGTAATAAAAGAATTAATACCTACACCAATTTACAAAGACTATCAGAGGTTAAACCAGTTAGAATCGTTAATGAAACGAGAGAGTTTTATAATTTTCATATGTTTAGAGGATTCTTTTCTATTAAAAAAGTTAAACAGACAATGGCTAAAAATACTGATGTTTCTATTGAAAGCAAAAGGTGTCTTTAAAAAAAGAAGTTAACATGAAAACTCCTTTAGTAAGTATTATAATTCCAACATATAACTCAATTGCTTTTTTACAACAGACTGTAGAAAGTACACTTAACCAGAGTTATACGAATATTGAGGTTATTGTAATTGATGATGGCTCTACGGATAATACGCAAACTTTATTTGATGATTTTAAGAGAAAAGGAGTTCAATGTTATAAAGTAAAAAATAAAGGAGCTTCTAATGCTCGTAATATTGGGCTTTCTAAAGCAAAAGGTAATTACATTCAGTTTTTAGATTCAGATGACATTTTACACAAGGATAAAATTGAATTACAATTAAAAAAGATGTTGCAGGTAAATGCAGATTTATCATTTACTTATTGGGCTAATTTTTCAAAAGATATAAGTAAACATGATGATTTTAGGTTTATTGATATAAATTATTCGAAAATTTGTACGGGCAAAGATGTAATGGTGAGTTATGGAATTGATAATTGGTTTGTAATACCAGTAGCTTGGTTGGTACATAAAAGCCTTATAGAAAAGGCAGGAGCATGGAATGTAAATATTACAAATAATGATGACGGAGAGTATTTTTCTAGAATATTGTATCATTCTAAAAAAGTAATTTGTATTGATAAAATTTTAGGTTATTACAGAGTATTACCTACAGATAGTTTAAGTAGTTTAAATTCATTAAATAAATTTGAGTCCGCTTTTAAAAGTTATGGTTTAATCACAGAGTTATTAAAAAAGGATAAAAATACAGATTTATTAAGTTACTCTAAACGGATGTATTATCACTTGTACATATGGGCAGAAAAGGAATACCCATCACTATCAAAAAAAGCCGCAAAAGAGTTTGATAAATTAAAAGCAAATAGCTTTTTAAGTAAAAAGAAAAAATATTGGATTTGTATTGAATGGTTTGGGTTGTTTTACGGAACAATTATTTACAAGAATTCTGTAAAAATATTAGTAAAAATAAGAAAGGTTTGTCGTTTTTAATAACGTTTATTGCCAGTAAATTACGATTTTAGTAGTCTATGATTCAAAAAAATGTAAAACTTTTTAACTAATGCAAAAAACAAGAATACTTTTTATAGTAGACGGTTTTCCTACATTATCAGAAACTTTTATTGTTAATCAAATTACAGGATTAATAGATGAGGGATATGATATCCGTATTTTTTCTATTGCAGAAAACAAAAAAGTAAAAATACATCAAGTAATTAAAGAATACCGTTTATTAGAAAAAACATATTATAATACAATACGTACTCCTGTAAAAAAATACAAGCGAGTATTGTATGCGTTAACGTTACTTATTTCTAAGTTTTATAAAATACAATGGAGGGTATTATTTAATACGTTAAATATTAAAAAACATAAAAAAGAAGCTTACAATTTAAACCTATTTTATAAAAGTATTTATTTTGTTTTTAATAAAATGCCTCATATTATTCATGCTCATTTTGGGCATAATGGAATTCAATTTGCAGAATTAAAAGCGCTTAATATTATTCCATCAACAGTTAAAATTGTAGTAACATTTCATGGTTATGATTTAATGCCTAATAAAGAAGCATATTATAGAAAAAAATATAATGTACTTTTTAAAAATGCAGCGATTTTTACCGTAAATACAGTTTATCTTCAACACCTTTTAAAGGCGGTAAATCCCGGATTAAAAAACATAGAAATCTTACCTATGGGCCCTAATTTAAAGTTGTTTCATGTAAAAAAAGCGAACAGAAGAAATAAAGAAGAAGCTATAAATATTTCTTATTGTGGTAGACTTATAAATTTAAAAGGGAGTCATTTAATGATTAAAATAGCGAAAGCATTAAAAGAAAAAGAGATTCATTTTAAAATGAATATTATTGGAGAAGGAGAATTAATGGACGAGCTACAACTAAAAACAAAAGATTTTAACCTCGAGAATTTTATTAAATTTTATGGAGGGGTGTCACAAGAAAAAATAAAAAATATATTTAAAGAAAGTCATCTTTTTATATCACCAGGTATCGAAGATGAAATTACTAAAAGAGCAGAAACACAAGGTTTGGTAATACAAGAAGCACAAGCTATGGCATTGCCTGTTTTAGTGTCTGATGCTGGTGGTATGCAATATGGTATGGTAGATGGTAAAACAGGGTATGTGTTACCGCAAAAAGATATAAATGCTTTTGTAGATAAAATAATATATTTGAAAGAGAATGAAGAGGTGAGGCAAATAATGGGAAATTACGGAATGAAGTATGTTAATAATCATTTTACAACAACCAAGTTAACAAAATATTTAATAGATAAAGTATATTGCTATGAATAATCCATTGGTTTCCATAATTATACCAACCTATAACCGAGCTCACTTAATTACTGAAACGTTAGATTCTATTATAGCACAAACGCATACCAATTGGGAGTGTATTGTGGTAGATGATGGTTCTACAGATACTACTTCTGTTATTTTAGAAGCGTATGTTAAAAAAGATAATCGTTTCCAATATCATACAAGGCCTAATGATCGTATTAAAGGAGCAAATGCTTGTAGAAATTATGGATTTCAATTGTCAAAAGGAGAATATGTAAATTGGTTTGATAGTGATGATTTGATGCATCCTGAACACTTAGAAAAAAAAGTAACCTGTTTTATTAAAAATAAAAAGAATGATTTTGTAATTTGTAAAAGTCAAAATTTTGATGATAAAATAGACGAAAAGGGATGGGAGTCTAATATGTTAATTACAGGAGATTTATTTGAAAATTATATTTATGGAAAACTAACAATTCTTACGTTTCACCCTATGTGGAGAAAATCTCTTCTAAGAAAATATGATTTATTTGATGAAACCATTAAACAAAATCAAGACCTAGAATTGTATTCTAGAATAATAGATAAAGAAAATGCGATAGATTTTATAGATGAGGTTTTAATTTATGTAAGAGAAAATAATGAATCAATTACGGTAAAAAATAATAAAAAGCAGTATCATATAGCTTCCTTTTTAGAAGTAAAAAGAAGAATATTAACTCTTGAATCTTCATTAAAAAATAAAGAGATTTTAAAAATAGTTCTGATACAAATTTTAAAAGTATTTAGATATTTAATTAAAGAAAGAGAGTATGATAAAGCAACAGAAATTATAAAATTTATAAATATAGAATACAAAGAAACAAATTACCATAAAAACCTGTTTAAAATAAAAGCTTATTATTATTTGATGAAGAATTTAAAAAAAGGAGAATTTAAATTTAAAAAATTACTTCAAATAACGTAGTTAAATGGATTTAAGAAACAAAAATATTGTATTAATTATAAAAGCACCTGTTTTAGGTGGAGCAGAAAGACAAGCAATTGGTTTTGCTAAATATGCAAAACAAGAGTTAAATTGTAATGTATCTTTTATAGCTACCCATTCTGGAGAAATGTCTACAGAATTTAAAAATTTTTTAAATGAAATTGAACTTGATGAAGTTAGTTATTATGGGAAATTTATTCTAAAAATTGATAATAAATTTTCTATTAAAAATTTAAAAGACATTTTAAAAACAGTACAGTATTTAATTAAAATGATTTACCATGTAAGAAAGAAAAAACCTTATATGCTTGTCCCTTTTTTAAACCCACCATCTAAACTAGCGGTGTTGATTTATAAATTTACAGGAGCAAAATACACATTTTGGCATCAATTAGGCCTAGATTTTTTTACAAAAGATTTGTTAGAAAAATATGCTATTCGCAAAACACCTTTGTTTATTGCTAATGCCGACAATGGTTTAGATTTAATTACAAATGATTACAATGTACCTCATTCTAAATTATTTTGTTTACCACAATATATTTCTATAGATAAACAGGTTTTAAATAAAATTACTTTAAAAAATGAATTTAAGATAGATCAAAAAGATATTGTGATAGGAATGATATCTCATTATAGAAAAGAAAAGTTACATCAATTATTGTTGGAAGTATTTAATAAATTAAGTACTAAATATAATAACATACACTTGGTGCTTTTGGGAGATAAAAAAAGTGGCTTGGAAACAGAATTCAACTTTAATTTATTAAAAGATCAAATTAAAACTTTAGACGTAAACTCTAAAGTTAGTTTGTTATCAGATGTGCCTGTAAAGAAAGTATTAAATATGTTAGATATTGCTGTATTAGTTTCTACATTAGAAGGAACCCCAAATGTAGTTTTAGAGTACATGTTGTATGGATTACCAGTGGTTTCTACGAATCATTCTGGTTGTAACAAATTACTTATAGATAAAGAAATGTTAATTGCAAATAATTCAAAAGAGTTATATTCTAAATTAGAACACCTAATAACTAATAAAGCAGAAAGAGAAAGAATTGGCTCAAATAATAAAATGGAAATTAATGAGTATAGTAAAGAAAGTTATTTTAAAAAATTTACAGCTATTTTTAATTCCTTAGATTAAATTTATTGGTTTTATAAAGAGGTTTATATCAATATCAAAAATGAAGTATGTGGTATTTCTTTATACTGTTAATTTGATGTTTTTTTATTAAAAATATATAATTATGATTAAAAAAATTCTTAAGTTATTTAAAAGAATTATAAAAAAAATCCTCTTTTATAAAATTCAGTTTTACAATTGTTATCTAAATAAGGTCGTATCAGAACAATTGAAAAAGCCAAAAAGTATACCTATAATAATTATAAATTATAACCAACTATTTTATCTAAAAAAATTAATTAAATTTTTACTTAAACATGAGTATGATAATATTATTATTATAGATAATAAATCTAATTATACACCATTACTTCAGTATTATAATGCAATAAGTAACAACGTAAATGTTATTAAAATGGATTATAATTGGGGGCATAGAGTATTTTGGGAAGTGAAAGAATTATATAAAGAATATGGAAAAGGATATTATGTGATAACAGATGCGGACATTGTACCTAGTAATGAGTGTCCAGATGATTTTTTAAAAACTTTTTTAGATGTTTTACAAAATGATAAGAAACTTGCCAAAGTAGGTTTTAGTTTAAAAATAGATGATTTATCAGACGAGAACCCGAATAAAGAAAAAGTAATTCTTTGGGAGTCTAAATTTTGGAAAAAACAATATAAAGATATTGGGTTTGATGCAGATATAGATACTACCTTTGCATTATATAGACCTTTTAATGAATTTAAATTCAGAAATTTTTATAAAGCGGTAAGGTTAAAAAAACCCTATATTTCTAGCCACGGAGGGTGGTATTTAGATCCTAAAAATTTAACAGAAGAGCAAGCTTATTATATGAAAACTGCAAACAATTCTAGTTCATGGAAAATAGATGAGCATGGTAAGTTAACGGATACTCTGTATAGTAAAAGTAATACTAAATGAATTTTAAAATGATTGATAATAAATTTGAATTATTTTTTCTAAATATGCAATAGAAAATCTAATCATAGCCTTAGTTACGATTCTATTTTATATTAAAATATTAAGGAAAAAGAAACGAATTTAATCGGTCATTTTGATGTTTATTTGGTATAAATAGTATTTTTAAGATTTTAAACAACAACAATGTTAGCAATAGTTATACCATATTTTAAATTAACTTATTTTGAAGAAACAATAAAGTCTCTTGTAAATCAAAATAATAAAAACTTTACTGTTTACATAGGTAATGATGCTAGTTCTGAATGCCCAAAAGAATTATTAGAAAAATACAAAGACACTTTAAATTTTAAGTATAAGAAATTTTCAACTAATTTGGGTGGTAACTCTTTAGTTAAACAATGGGATCGTTGTATAGATTTAATAGAAAATGAAGATTGGATAATGATTCTTGGAGATGATGATTATTTAGAAAATACTGTTGTAGATTGTTTTTATAATTCTTATAAAGAATTTAAAGGTAAAGCAAATGTAATTCGTTTTTCTACTAAAAATATTTCTGATAAATCAAATACAACACCAAGTAAAAATGTTCAGCCTAAGTGGGAGCTTGCATCCGATGCTTTTTTTAGAAGAATAAATGGAGAGACAGGTAGTACGCTATCTGAATATATTTTTTCTAAAAAATCGTATGATAAATTTGGTTTTTTTAACTATCCTTTAGCTTGGCATAGTGATGATCAAGCGTGGTTAGATTTTTCTGATGGGAAACCTATTTTTTCAATTAATGAAGCTTCAGTTATTATAAGAATATCAAACTTAAGCATTACAGGAAAGAAAGATAATTTAAAATTAAAGGATGAAGCTAATATCCTTTTTTATGAAAAATTTTTGTTAGAAAACCTTAGCTCTTTTTCAAAAAGAAAAAGAAGATATATTTTGATGCGTTATGAGTTGGTCTTAAAAGATACTGGTAAAATACCTATTAATAAATGGTTTATTTTATTTAAAAACTATGCTAATAATTTTGAAATACTTTCCTTTTTTAAATTAATAAGAAGGTTTATGATAACTATTTTTTTTAAAGCTAAAAAATGAAAGAAAAAGCAATAATAGGTTTTTTAACTAGTTTAGATCCAAAAGACAAACGAGCTTGGTCCGGTACGCAGTATAGAATGTTAAGAGCTCTAGAAAAAGAATTTGAAGAGGTTGTTGTATTAGGCCCAATACCTAGGCCAAGGATTATTGGAGGTATAATAGTACGTATAGATAAGCTTACTCAGTTTTTTTTAAAAAAAAGGTACAATAGAGAACAGAATATCTTAAAAAGTATTTACTATTATTTTTTTGTAAAAAAGAAAATTAAAAACTTTAAAATAGATCTTATTTTTTCTTCTTCTGCAGGACCTGAAATTTCTTTTATTCAAACTAAAATACCAATTTGTTATTTAGCCGACGCTTCATTCGATCAATTATTGGGGTATTATCCTAACTACTCAAACTTCGCTTCATTTTCTATATCAGAATCTAGATTTATTATGAAAAAAGCAATTGATAAATCTCATAGTTACGTGTTTCCTTCAGATTGGGCAGCAAATTTCGAAATAAAAAAATACAATCTAAAAAAAGAAAAAGTTCATGTAGTAAAATTTGGTGCTAATATGGATTATGTGCCAGATGTATCTAAGATTTTAAATAAAGCGTATAATTCTGAGATTAATTTGCTTTTTTTAGGTAGAAATTGGGAAAGAAAAGGGGGAGATATTGCATTTGAGACCTTTAAAATTCTTCTAAAAAAAGGACTTAATGTAAAATTAACAGTTTGTGGTTGTGTACCTCCTGTTCAGCACACTAAAATGAAAGTGATTCCTTTTTTAAATAAAAATTCAGATAAAGAAATGGAAGAGTTTCACGAGTTACTTTATCAAAGTCATTTGTTATTTGTACCTACAAGGTCTGAGTGTTATGGTATCGTTTTTTGTGAAGCAGCCGCTTTTGGAATCCCGGTTATAACAACAGATACCGGTGGGGTAAGTACCATTGTTAAAAATGGGGTTAATGGTTATACTTTGCCTTATAATGCAACTCCGTTAGCCTATGCCAATCAAATTGAAAATTTATTAAATAACCAAAATTTAATAAATGAAATGGTAAAAAACTCTCTAGAAAAATTTAAAAAAGAATTAAATTGGGATGTTTGGGGAAAAGAAATGAGAGAAATTATGATGGAAACAATTTGTAATAAGGATAATTAAATTATGAAAATTCTCTTCGTTTGTCTCCAATATATTCATGCCGCTAGATGGATCAATCAATTAAAAGATTCTGGTCATGAAATATATGTTTTTGATTGTTTAGACAACAAAATTCACAAAGATTTATTATGGACAAATTATACTACAAATTGGAATAAGAGAAAAATTCCTTATTTGAAAGGAGAGTATTTTTTAGAAAAAAAAATGCCAAGAGTTTTTAATAAAATAGAAAGGTATTTAAAAGTTACTGCTTCAGAAAAACTAGAAAAATTAATCAAAGAAATAAAGCCAGATTTGGTGCATTCTCTAGAAATGCAATCGCAAACTTATCCTTTGTTAAAAGTTAGACAAAAAATTGATTTTAAATGGGCATATTCGTGTTGGGGAAATGATATTTATTTTTTTAGGGATAAACAAGAGCATAAGTTAAAGATTATTAATTGTGTGCATACAATAGATTATTTTTTTTTAGAATGTAAAAGAGATAAGGAATTGATAAAATCAATTTCTATGCAATCTAATATTTTAGGAATTAATTTTCCTGGAGGAGGAGGATACGATTTACAGCACTATCAAAAATTTAATATACCTGTTAAACAAAGAAATTTAATCATTTTAAAAGGGTATCAACATAATTTTGGCAGAGCATTATTTGTTTTAAAAGCATTAGTTTTAATTATTGATAAATTAAAAGATGTTGATATTTATGTATATTCTGCCCATAGAAGTGTTGAAGAAGAAATTATACGAATCAATTTAAAATACAATTTAAATATTCAATATTCAACCAGAGACAATCAAATTAGTCATCATGAATTATTAAAAAAGTTTGGAAGTGCAAAAATTGCTATTGGAAACAATATTTCAGACGGCATACCAAATACCCTTTTAGAAGCTATTATTTTAGGTGCTTTTCCTATTCAATCTAACCCAGGTGGAGCTTCTGAAGATTATATAGAGGATGGTGAAAATGGATTTTTAATTAAAAACCCAGAAGATGCTTTTGAAATTTCGAAACTTATAATTAAAGCATTAAATTCGCCAAATTTACTTCGTAAAGCATATACAGTTAATCAAGAAATAAAGTTAAAGTTAGATAAAGAAATTATTAAGAAAAATACATTAAAAACGTATTTAAAAATCAATCAACAAATTATTGATAAAAAATAATGAAAAAAAAAACAATTCTTTATATAACTACAGACTTATTATTTTTGAAAAACAGTTTTTCAGGTGGGGCAGTAGTTCAAAAAAGTCACCTATCAATATTATTGGGATTAGGGTATACTATAAAAATACTTTATGTAAATACAGCGAGTTTTTCGAATAATAAGCCTCAATTTATTTCAAAAAATAAAACTATTTTTTTTGAAAATCACCCTATTTTAGTAGATGAGCTTACTTTAAGTTTATTTGATGAAAAAATAAATTTTCTAAGAAAAATAGCAAAAATAATATGCAGTCCTACAGCATATTATTATAAATTTATAAATGATCAAAACAATTCTTTTTTAAATAAGTATATTGAAGAAAATAATTTTCATTTTGTTTGGGCACAGTGGTATTATGCAGGTTTATTAGCTGTAAACTTAAATATTACTTCCTTTTATGTACATCATGATTGGCAATATAAATTAATGAAATTTAAAAATAAAAAAAGCTTTAAAACATCTATTATAACATTTTCTAAAAAAAGAATAGAAAATAAATTGATTAAAAATGTTGATGCAATTATTTCTGTTTCAGGCTCTGATAATAAGCAGTTTAATGAGTTAAAATACAACTCTATTTATCTGCCTGTAACTTATAATTTTAATTATATTAAAAAAAGCACAGCTAAAAGTACCGCATCATTAGTACATTTAGGAAGTTTAAATACAACCGCCAATAGAGTAGGGTTAAAAAATTTTTTATTAACCTGTTGGCCCAGTATAAAAAAACAATTGCCTAATGTTTTATTAGAAATAATTGGTCAAATGCCAGATAATGATAGTAAGTTAATAGAGCTATTACATAAAGATAAAAATATTAAAGTACATGGTTTTGTAGAAGATTTAACTGCGGTTATGCATCCTTATGATATACATTTAATTCCTTGGAATCAAGACACTGGTGTTAGAACAAGAATTCCGCTAATTTTTTATAATAAACAATGTTTAGTTGCTATGAAAAATGGAGTAGGCGGAACCGCAGAAATAACAAATAATTTTAATGCAATATTAAGTGATAATTGGGCAGATTATGCTAAAAGTATTATTAAATGCTATAATGATACTGATTTTAGAAAGGAACTCTCAAATAATGGATTTAATAGTTATCAAGAAAATTTTTCACACGAATCGCAATTTGTAAGGGTGAAAAATTTTATTTTAAAGATGAAAAAATAATGAATAATATAATTTTATCATATAATATTGAAACTTTTAAATGGCAGTATTTAAACAAAACATACAATTCTTTTTTTGAAGGGTTAAAAGATTTGGCTTTAACCAATAAGGTGGTAGCTTGGTGTTATAATACTAAAGATCAAAAAGAATTAGATGCTTATTTAGATGAAAATAATTTTGGTGATATCCCAGAATTAATCACTTTTGGATCTCATTTGTTTTTAGAAAATACAGAGTATTTAGAGTTTAGTAATGTTTATTTTAATAAATTTAGTAAAAACGATACCAATACATTTGATACTTGGCGGGTTCGATCTAATATAGGTATTATTAGTGCCTCTGTAGTTAATGAATTAGCAGTTTATAGTTTTCCTAAAAACTACAAATCTGCCCTTGCGGTTTTAGGATATGCTACTTTTCTTATAGGTGCTATTGTAAGTGTTTCAAATGATAAACGGTTTTCCAATTTTTTTATAGAGGGATTAACCAATAAAGAATATATAGATTTTATTAGTTACTCAAAAAAGAAAAAATGGGTATTTTATTATCTATTAAATAAACTTATTTTCGATAAAAAATTAGTTTTACCTGGAACAAATATTTTTAAAAATAACTATCAAGGTTTTCAACAGAAGAAAGCAATTTGGAAAGAGATTCATCAACAAGAAATTGATATGAATAAGATTAAGGTAGACGCCTTTATTCCTACCTTAGGAAGACCCAATTTTGTTTTAGAAACATTACAATCTATAGAGGATAATAATTACCCAATAGATAATTTTTTTATTGTAGAGCAAAAATTACCAGGTCAAGAAAAAACATTATTAGATGCCGTTTTATCTAAAGATTGGGGGTTTAAAATAGAACATGTTTTATTAGAAAAAGTGGGCTTGTGTAATGCTAGAAATGTTGGTTTATCTAGTAGTAATGCAGATTATATTATTATGTTGGATGACGATATTTTAATAAATAACCAACCTAATTTAATTGAAAATTTAATTAAAAAGTTAGAATTCACAAAGTCAAAAATGATTTCTTTTGCCACAAATAATATTCAAGGAGAAATTCCGGTACAATTATCTTACATGACAGCAGGTGGAGCTTCTCTAATTAAAAATAAAGATATTTTGCCTTTTAATATTCAAATAGAAGGTTTTGGTTCTGATGATCAGGAGTATAATTTTAATGTACATCATAATGCGCAACGTGTTGTTTTTACAAATGAAGAGTATATGAACCATTTAAAGGCTCCGATGGGAGGTTGGCGTTTTGATGCAAGAGAATACTTACCTTGGTATAAGGATGATTTAATAGTACCGCTACCTGGTCCGGTTACCTTATATAGATACATAAAATATGCCTCTAAAAATCAATTAAAGGGATACAAATTGTTTGTTTTTTTTAAATATTATAAATTTAAAATATGGAAACTTTCATTGTTTAACAAAAGGTGGAATAAATCTCTTTTCTGGGCAAATGAAATATTAAAAGATAAAGTAAAAATAAATATTGAAGAAGGAATTAAATCGATATAAAATAAATAGCATATGATATTTACAATTGCAGAAATAGGACAAGCACATGATGGCAGTTTAGGGGTTTTACATTCTTATATTGATGCAGTTGCTAAAACAGGAGTAGATGCAATTAAATTTCAAACGCATATTGCAGCAGCAGAAAGTAGTATTTACGAACCTTTTAGAGTAAAGTTTTCTAAACAAGATAAAACACGTTTTGATTATTGGAAACGTATGGAGTTTTCTTTAGAGCAATGGAAAGAAATAAAAGCACATTGCAATGAAGTAGGCTTAGAATTTATGAGTTCTCCTTTTAGCAATGCAGCTGTAGATTTATTAGAAAAAGTAGGGGTAAAAAGATATAAAGTAGGCTCTGGAGAAGTTAATAATTTTTTACTGTTAGAAAAAATTGCAAAAACAGGTAAACCTGTAATTATTTCTTCGGGTATGAGTTCTTTTAAAGAATTAGATGCTACTGTAGCTTTTTTAAAAACAAGAAAAGTAGCATATTCAATATTACAATGTACTACTTCTTACCCAACAAAACCAGCTCAATTTGGGTTAAATATTATAGAGCAGTTAAAAAATAAATACAAAGTTAAAGTTGGTTTTTCAGATCATTCATCTTCTATAGAAGCGTGTATTGCTGCAGTAGCTTTAGGGGCTGAAATTTTAGAGTTTCATGTAGTTTTTGATAAAGAAATGTTTGGTCCCGATGCAAAATCATCATTAACAATTAATGAAACTACACAATTAATAAAAGCTGTAAAAAATATTCATGAATCTTTACTTGCTCCGATTGATAAAAACGATAATTCTGCTTTTTTAGAATTAAAGAGTATTTTCGAAAAATCTTTAGCTGTTAATAAAGATTTACCTAAAAACCACATACTTACTTTTGATGATTTAGAGGCGAAAAAACCGAAAGATTTTGGTATTTTAGCTTCGGAATATGAAAAAGTTATTGGAAAAAAACTAAAAAATTCTATGTTAAAATGGGATTTCTTAAATGAGCCGGATATTATATGAGCAAAAGAAAAATATGTGCTGTAGTAACAGCTAGACCTTCGTACAGTAGAATAAAAACAGCACTTTTAGCAATTAAAAACCACCCAGCATTAGAATTGCAATTAGTAGTTGCAGGATCTGCTTTGTTAGGGCGTTATGGTAATGCTGTAGATTTTATAGAAAAAGACGGCTTTGTTGTTGATGAAAAAGTTTTCATGGTTTTAGAAGGTGAAAATAAAACAGCAATGGCAAAAACTACTGGTTTGGGTGTTATGGAATTAGCAAATGTATTTTATAAATTAAAACCAGATGCGGTAATTACAATTGCAGATAGGTTTGAAACAATTGCAACATCTATAGCGGCAGCTTATCAGAATATTCCATTAATTCATATTCAAGGAGGTGAGGTAACGGGTAATATAGATGAAAAGGTTAGGCATGCAAATACCAAGTTAGCAGATATTCATTTAGTAGCCTCTGAAGAAGCAAAAGAAAGAGTTATAAAATTAGGCGAAGAACCAGATTTTGTAATTAATACAGGCTGTCCATCAATAGATTTAGCAAAGGAAATAAAAGAAAATCCTAAATTAACATTTAATCCTCTAGAAAAATATGGAGGAGTAGGTGCTAATGTAGATTGGCAAAATAAAGGCTATATTGTTGTAATGCAACATCCGGTAACTACAGAATATGAAGCGGCAAAAGAAGATGTTTTAAAAACATTAGAAGCGGTTACAGAGTTAGATATACCCACTTTTTGGTTTTGGCCAAATGTAGATGCAGGTGCAGACGGAACTTCTAATGGTATTAGAACTTTTAGAGAAATTAATAAACCGCAGAATATCCATTTTTTTAAAAATATGGAACCACAAGATTTTTTAAAACTTTTAGTAAATAGTAAATGTTTAATAGGAAACTCTAGTGTTGGTATTAGAGAATGTTCTTATTTAGGAGTACCTGTTGTTAATATTGGTACTCGTCAAAATAGAAGACAAAGAGGCAACAATGTTGTAGATGTTAGTTATGATAAAGAAGGTATTAAAGAAGCAATACTTAATCAAATAGAGAACACCAAGATCAGTTCGTCTACAATTTATGGAGAAGGAGCATCTGGACAAAAAATGGCAGATGTTTTATCTAAAATACCTTTAAAATTTCATAAAACAATTACATATTAATGAGAATTTTAGGTTTAATTCCGGCTAGAGGAGGTTCTAAAGGAGTACCTGGTAAAAACATAAAGTTACTAGGTAATAAACCATTGTTAGCGTATACTTCTGAAATAGCACTGCAATCTAACTATTTGGTAAAAACAGTATTAAGTTCTGATGATGATAAAATTATAGAAGTAGCTAAAAGTTTAGGAGTAGAAATCCCCTTTAAAAGGCCTTCTAATTTGGCAGAAGATAGTTCGCCAACATTGCCCGTAATAAAACATGTATTAGATTATTACAAGGCTAAAGGAGAGTTTTTTGATGCCGTTTGTTTATTACAAGTAACAAGTCCTTTTAGAACAGTATCGTTTTTAGATGAAGCTTTAAATAAGTTTATAAATTCAGATACAGATTCGTTAGTCTCTGTGCAAGAAGTACCTCATGAATATAATCCGCATTGGACATTTGAATTAAATAAACAAGGCAATCTAAAAATAGCTACAGGAGAAACCGAAATTATTACTAGAAGACAAGAGTTACCAAAAGCTTATCATAGAGACGGTAGTATTTATATCACAAAAACGGCTGTTATAGAAAAACAAAATTCGCTTTTTGGTAATAGTATTGCTTATATAGAATCTCCTAAAGAATTTTATGTTAATATTGATACCTTAAAAGACTGGGAAAAAGCAGAATTATTATTAAAAAATAATATTTAATTTATGTTGTTCAATTCGTTTGAATTTCTTGTCTTTTTAACTATTGTATTTATTTTATATTGGTTTGTTTTTAAAAAATTAAAAACTCAAAATATACTAATCTTAGTAGCCAGTTATGTTTTTTATGGATGGTGGGATTGGCGATTTTTATCTCTTATTTTTTTAAGCACTTTAGTAGATTATACATTAGGGTTAATGTTAAAAAAGACAGCTAATGTTAAAAAAAGAAAATTATTATTATATAGTAGTTTGCTTTTTAATTTAGGAATGTTGGGCTTTTTTAAATATTATAATTTCTTTATCCATAGTTGGGTAGAAGCTTGGTCTAGTTTAGGAGTAACAATGCACGTAAGCTCTTTAAATATTATATTACCAGTAGGGGTTTCTTTTTATACTTTTCAAACATTAAGTTATACCATAGATATTTATAAAGGAAAATTAGAACCTACAAAAGATTTTATTTCTTTTGCAAGTTTTGTGTCCTTTTTTCCGCAACTTGTTGCAGGGCCAATAGAAAGAGCTACAAATTTATTACCACAATTTTTTAGAAAAAGAGAATTCGATTATTCTTTAGCAGTTTCTGGAATGAAATTAATTTTATGGGGATTGGTAAAAAAAGTGGTTATTGCAGATTCTTGTGCAACTTTAGTAAATTTAATTTTTGCAGATTACCAAAATGAATCTGGGGTAGCTTTAATTATGGGCGCTATTTATTTCGCTTTTCAAATTTATTGTGATTTTTCTGGGTATTCAGATATTGCTATTGGTACAGCAAGGTTATTTGGGTTTAAATTAATGAGAAACTTTAATTACCCGTATTTTTCTAGAGATATAGCAGAGTTTTGGAGGCGATGGCATATTTCTTTAAGTACTTGGTTTAGAGATTATTTATACATTCCTTTAGGAGGCTCTAGAGGTACTTTAAAATTAAAAATAAGAAACGTATTTGTAATATTTTTAGTTAGTGGTTTTTGGCATGGAGCAAATTGGACGTTTATTGCTTGGGGCGGATTGAATGCTTTGTTTTTTTTACCTTTACTTTTAAGTAATAAGAATAGAAATAATTTAAATGAAGTTGCAGAAAATAGTTTGTTACCAAGTTTAAAAGAGCTTTTACAAATACTATTTACTTTTTTATTAACAACTTTTGCATGGATATTTTTTAGGTCAGAAACCATAACAGATGCTTTACACTATATTCAAAAAATAGTAGATTTTGGTAGTTTTTTTCCAACTGTAATTCGCCATAAAAAGGCCATACCTTTACTCGTAATTTTTATTATTATAGAATGGTGGTCTAGAAAAAAAGAGTATCCTTTAGTATTTGATAAAAAGTATCGAAACTTTTTTTATGTTTTCTTTGTTTTTGTACTATTATATTTTATTTCTGCGGATGATAAATCTTCATTTATTTATTTTCAATTTTAAAAGGCAACTTAAGTAGATGAAAAAATTTATTTTTAAGGTAATTGTTAAAATCGTAATTTTTATTTCTCTGATAATATTACTTATTGGAGGTGTTATATTGTTTAATTTTAATCATAAAGAAGATTATCCTGCGGCAATAAAAAATAAATACGAAAGATTAGATTCTTTAAAACACGCCCAAAAACTTATAATTTGTGGAGGTTCTAGTTCTGCTTATGGTATTAACAGTGCATTAATTCAGAAAAACTTTCATATTCCCGTTGTAAATACCAGTCTAGCAATGAGTTTAGGGAGTAATTTTCAGTTAAACCTTACAAAAGATTATATAACAAAAAATGATATTGTTTTATATATTCCTGAATATGAATTTTATTATAGAAATGAAAACGGAGACGATTTTTTGTACACCACCTTTTTTTATTATCCAAAAATAGTGAAAGATTTTAATGCATCACAAAAAATAAATTTAAGAAATAAAATAACTAAACTTTCAATAGATTTTTATATTGGTGCTATTAGAAAGCTTTTTAAAGCTAAAAAAACAGCTACTTCTTTACAATACAATAGAGCTTCTTATAATTATATGGGTGATAATATTAGTTTAGTTTATAATAATGATTCTAAAATTAAACCCCAAGATAAAACACGTTACCAGGGATTAAACGGAATGAAGGTTAGCGATGATTTTATAACTGCAATAAAAAAAATGAATGAACTATGCATTCAAAAAGGAGCAAGGTTTATTATTGCTTTTCCCCCAATTGAAAAATCTCAATTTGATACAGGTTTCTTAAAAGATATAAATATTGTAAAAAAAGAAACAAATATTAAGTTTATGGGTTTACCTAGTGATAATGTTTATACGGCTGATTTTTTTTATGATAGTAGCTATCATTTAAATGGTAAAGGAAGAGTTATTAGGACTAAGAAATTAATAGAGAATCTAAAAAAAGAAATAGAATAAATGTGTGGAATTGCAGGAATAGTTGGTGATCATTCGAGTAAAGAATTGCTGTTTAAAATGTTAGATGCTCAAAAACATAGAGGTCCAGATAATACAGGAAGTTGGTGTAATGATAATGTTTTTCTAGGTCATAATAGGTTGTCTATTATAGATTTATCAGAAGAAGCAAATCAACCATTTACAGATTTTTCACAGAGATATCAGATAATTTTTAATGGTGAAATTTATAATTATATCGAATTAAAAAAGGAGTTAGATTATAACTTTATCACCAATTCAGATACAGAAGTATTATTAGCAGCATATATAAAATGGGGCGTAAAATGTTTAGAACGCTTAAACGGTATGTTTTCTTTTGCTATTTGGGATACTTTAAATAAAACCCTTTTTGCGGCTAGAGATCGTTTTGGAGTAAAACCTTTTTTTTATCATTTAAAAGAAAACACCCTCTACTTTTCATCAGAAATTAAAGCACTGCATGCTACCGGAATTGATAAGCTGCCAAATAAAAAAGTTTGGGCAAGTTATTTTGCCTACGGTAGTTATGGTATGCCAGAAGAAACTTTTTTTGATAATATAAATCAATTACCAGGCGGACATTTTTTAGAGTTAAAACAAGGGAATTTACAAATAAAAAAATGGTATTTCTTTGAAGAGGAAATTAAAAAACACCAACAAATAGAACCTTATAAAATTGTAAAGAAGAAATATACAGCACTATTAAGCAATAGTATTTCTTTACGATTTAGATCAGATGTACCTGTAGGTTTTAATGTAAGCGGAGGTTTAGATAGTTCTGCCTTACTTGCTTTTGTAAACCAACTGAATCCGCGTAAAAAAGAAGTTATAAAAGCATATAGTTTTTATACAGAAGATGAAAGGTATGATGAGTTACCTTGGGTAGAAGAAATGATTTCTTTAACAAAAAATCCATTAGAAAAAGTAAAATTATTGTCTGGTGAAGTTTGTGAGAGATCAAAAAAAGTATCTTATTTTCAAGACGAGCCTTATGGAGGTGTACCAACAATTGCCTATGCTAAGATTTTTGAGCAAGCAAGAAAAGATAAAACGTTGGTTTTGTTAGATGGTCAGGGAATGGATGAGCAGTGGGCTGGTTACGATTATTATACACAAAATAATAATTCTATAATTCAAGGAGTAAATAAATCTCCTTTTAAAACAAATGTTCTGTCTAAAGAAATTCTAGATTTAGCTCAAAAACCCAAGTATCCAAAACCTTTTAAAGATGAGGTTTTAAATAAACAATATAGAGATTTGTTTTATACAAAAATACCAAGAGCTTTAAGGTTTAATGATAGAGTATCAATGGCATCTAGTACAGAATTAAGAGAACCTTTTTTAGATTACAGGTTGGTAGAATATGCATTTGCACAACCTTTAGAATATAAAATTAAAGACGGTATTCAAAAATATTTACTTAGAAATATCGTGTCAGAACATTTAAGTGATTCTATATCTTACGCACCTAAAAGACCATTGCAAACCCCTCAAAGAGAATGGTTGGGTAACGAGCTAAAAATATTTGTTGATAAGGAAATAGAAAAAATAGAGAAATCAGAATTTTCTAGTTGGTTTGATACCACAGTTTTAAAACAAGAATGGAAAAATTATGTAGACGGAGATAATCAATCTAGTTTTCATATTTGGCAATGGTTAAACTTTAGTTTGTTAATGAATAGTTAATTTTTATTGATGGTTCTTTTGTTCGTAAATGATAGAATAACTACCTTGCAAGCGATTTTTAATGAAGCCTCCACAAAGATTAAAAATGGATAAAAAGTGCAATTATATAATTGTTTATAAGTGTTTTAGGGAGCGTAATGAAAGATCAGTTTCATAAAAAAGTAGTCGTTTTAGCAAGGGTAAATAAGGTTGGTAATCAATTTAATGGTATTGTTTTTAAAAAAACAAACATTTTTTGTTGCAAAGACGTAGCTTCCTTTCTTTATTCTTCAATTAAAAAATTAAAGGGATTTAGCATTCCTTTGGTAAAAATAAATATTTTTTTTCATCAAAAATTAATCCCATTTAAAGATGTCGTTTATCAAGTTTCTGTTAAACTGAATTCTTTTAAGGTAGAAAATTTATATATATATAAACAATAGTGAATGCAAGAAGGTAAAAATATTTTTTTATTAGTACAATCTGGGTATAGCGCTAAAAACTTTGTGTTATCGGGGTTTTTAAACCAAGAGAAAGCCAAAATTACTTTTTGGTCAGATCAAGATTATATAGCTCAGTACAATATTGATAATAAAATTGTAAAATTACCTAAGTATGAATATGATGGGAAATTAAATTTTATTCAGAAAATAAAAAACAAAGCAGAGCTTTTTTTTAACGTTAAAACATTTAAAAATAAGGATTATTTATTTTATTTAATAGGAATTAATAAGAATAACAAGATTAAATTACGCTTAAAAAAAATAATAATTACAATTATTGCTAAAGTTTTTTCTACCCAAAAAGGAATTGAATATTTAGACCAACCATTTTATAAAGCTACAAGAAAAACAAGTTATTATAAAGCCTGTAAAACGCAACTGTTAAAACACAAACCTGGTATTGTTTTTTGTACGCATCAGAGAGCTAGTAGTGGAGTTGCACCTATGTTGGCAGCTAAAGATTTAGGAATAAGAACCATTTGTTTTATCCATTCTTGGGATAATATTCCTAAGGGAGTTCAATTAATTAAAGCAGATGAATATTTTGTATGGAGTTCTTATATGAAAAAAGAAATGTTAACGCATTATCCTTTTTTAGAATCAACTCATATTAAAATAACAGGAACACCACAGTTTGTACCTTATTTTGATAAAAATTATTTGTTACAAAGAGCAGATTTTTTATCACAATTTAATTTAGAAACAGCTAAAAAGTTTATTCTTTTCTCTGGAAACGATAAGACCACCTCACCTAATGATCCAGTGTTTTTACAAGATCTTTGTAAAGCAGTATTACAACTTAACAGTATTGAGGACAACTATAGAATTATATTTCGTCCAAACCCTATTGATAGAAATGATGGGTTTGATGAAGTTTTAGCAGAGTATCCCAATCTTATAACAGAGCTAAAACCAGAATGGTTTGGAAGCGAAACTTTTTTATGGAACAAAGGAGGGCCAAGTAAAAGTGATCTTGTTTTATTAGTAAATACTATTTTTCATTCGGAATTAGTTGTAAATATGGGGTCTACAATGGCACTAGACGCAGCTTTGTTAGGCAAACCATCTTGTTACATTAATTATGATGTAGAAAGTAATTATAATTGGACGGTTAAAAGAATTTATAGATTTATCCATTTTGATATGATAAAAAAAATAAACCCTGTTTTTTGGATAAATAAAAGAGAAGATGTGTATAATGTAGTTAAGGATGCTTTAGAAAACCCAGTTAAAACCTTAGCAGGTAGAGAACAGTGGATAAAAACAATTACAACGTTACCCATTGAAGATACAAACAAAAGAATGTGGAATTTTATAATGAATAAGAATGAAGTTTAGCTTAATTGTTTGTACATATATGCGTCCTGTTGCAATTATAAAATTGCTAAAATCTGTAGAAAAACAAGAATTGTATCCTAATGAAATTATTATTATTGATGGTTCTACGGATGATAAAACAACCATTGTTTTAAATGAAAATAAGTTTAAAAATCTTAATTATTTTAAAGTTGATGATTTAGATAGAGGTTTAACAAAACAACGCAATTTTGGTATCAATAAAGTATCAGAAAATATGGACGTTGTTTGTTTTTTAGATGATGATATTATTTTAGAAGAAGCCTATTTTAAAAATTTAATAGCTACTTATAAAACAAATCCAGAGGCAGGTGGAGTAGGAGGTTATATTTTAAATGAAGTAAAATGGAAGGCTTTAAAGAAAGGTGAAAAGCCAAGTTTTAAGGAGTATGAAATTGATGGGTATGTTAGAAATTTAGGAAGCAGAAATGTTTTACGAAAGCGACTAGGATTACTATCTGATAAACCTCCTTGTATAATGCCAGAATTTTCAAATGGATTTTCTGTCGGTAACTTACCTCCAAATAATAAAATATATAATGTAGAATATTTTATGGGAGGAGTATCCTCTTTTAAAAAGGATGTGGTAGATACCATAAAATTCTCGGAATATTTTGAAGGGTATGGTTTGTATGAAGATTTAGAATATTGTTTAAGAGTATCTAGAAAACATAAATTGTTTGTAAATACATCTGCCACTTTATATCATTATCATGAAGATGGAGGCAGACCGAATAAGTTTGCTTACGGAAAAATGGTAATTAGAAATGGGTGGTATGTTTGGAGAACAAAATTTCCGAGCCCATCTTTAAAAGCAAGACTAAAATGGAATGCTATTATTTTATTATTAATGACAATTCGTTTTTTGAATGTGTTTACAACAAAGAAAAGTAAAGAAATGTTTACTGAATTTGTAGGCATGTTTTATGGTTTACAATCATTAGTTTTTAATAAACCAAAATAATATTAGATAGTTAAATAATATTTTTAAATTCGAAATATTATATATACAACTTAATTCAAAAAAAACATGAAAGTAGCTTTTATAAAATCAAATTTACAAAACCCAATAACAAAAGGTTCTGTTAATGAAATAAACAATAATGAAATTATATTTACTTGTAACACTAAGTTTCATATAAAAAATAAAATCCCTATTATCATTAATGAAGGTAAAAGTATTTTTAAAATTAGTGATGTGTTAGAAGTTAAATTCACAACACAAAGCTCTAAATATAGAAATAATAGTATTAAGAATTATATTCGTAAGAAAGTTCTTCCTTCATTATCTAAAGACTTTACCCAAGAAAAAAGATTTAAGAATCTTAGTGAAAAGTTTAAAGGGAAAAATATATTAATAATTGGTTCTGGTGATAAGGTTGGCTATTATAATAATGCTTTTAATCAATCTTTAGTAATAAACTCAGATGTGCATTTACAGTTTAGTCCTGATATTGTATTTGACGCACATGAAATACCTTTTAAGGACGAAGCTTTTGATTTGGTTATTGCATCACAAGTATTAGAACATACTATGAAACCATGGATAGTTGCTAAAGAAATGGAAAGGGTTGTTAAAAAGAATGGAGAAATTCTAGTTGAAGTACCATTTAATTTTCCATACCACAGCCATCCTTATGATTTTTTTAGATTTACTTACACAGGTTTAAGAAGTTTGTTTACTAAATCTGAATTAATTTTATATGAAGTACCAGAAGGAAAAGCAGCAACAATTGCTACAATGAACTCTTCTTTTCTAGTAGAATTATCTAGGAATAGACTAATAAGAATGGTTTTCTTATTTTTAGGTAGAATTTTATTTGGATGGATTAAATATATAGACTTATTGTACAGTTCAAAATCTTTAAATTCGACAATACTTCCAAAAGGAATCGTCATGATTTTTAGAAAGGATAACATAAAAAGAAGTAATAACACTTTGTTGGATGATTATTTTAAATTAAAATAAGAATGAGATTTACAATAATTACACATACTAGTCATAAACAAGGAAATGAAAATTAAATCATTATTAAATAAAAGGAATTATGAGTTTTATTATAATATTATTAAACTTTATTCCATGAGTGTTAGGCGGGTGCCTAAAAACTATGACAACTATACAGAATTGTCTAATATTATCAAATATTTTGACGTAGATAAGTATGATAAAATTGCAGTTGTAGCAAGCGGTCCTTCGTCTAAAAATATTGTTCTTAATAATGATACATTATATTTTACAACAAATGCAGCAATAAGCTTAGTAAATAAAAAAGATTATGTTTATGTGGTTAACGATTCATATTACTTAATAAAATATTTAAAATCGTTTAAAGAGAGTGAAAATTGGAAAGGATCTGTTTTTCTTTATGCGACAAATGAAGGAAGAGAAAAAGAATATGGTGTTAAATTATTATATAAATATTTAAAGTCTAAATCAAGAACAAAAAGAGAGTTTCTAATAACTAATAATGAAACTAAACCAGCACTCAATTCTGTTTATGAAGAGTTTATTATGTATATTAAAAATAAATTAGAAATTGATTTTTTTGGAGTTAATTCTGGCTTTATTGCTTTAGCATTAGCTTATGTACTCTCGGATATGTGTGATAAAAAATTAGAAATTTATGGATTAGATTTAGGTGAAAATGGAGAAGGTTATTTTAATAAAAAAATAACTGTTGGTAAAAGTATCAAGGGAAATTTCACCAAAAATAAAGTAGGTGATTTTTTAGATAAAATCTATTCTATAAATAATAAAGTAAGTAATAAATCATATTTTAAAACAAAAAAAAATGAAAAATGAATTATTTAAAAAATGTAAGGTTTGTAAATCTTCAATAACGAAAATAAATAAACAACATCATCTTGTAAAATGTAATAATTGTAACTTAATATTTTGTGAAAAAATTTATAATGAAGAAGAGTTTATAGCAGTTTATAATAAGTTATATAACAGTTTAAAACCACAGTATGCTGTACATTCTATAAAAGAATTTAAAGATTTACAAAATGGAAAAATAAACATTGGTTACCATCGAAAAAGAATCATAAACAAAACTGTTAAGAATAAATCTAAAGTTTTAGAAATTGGTTCTGGAGTAGGATTAATAGGAATGTATTTAACTAAAACTAAAAATATAATTTATCAAGGAATAGAAATCGATGAAGAAACCCACTTAAAAGCAAAAGGGTTAGGAATAAACTCTATAATGGTGATTTTTCTTTGATGAAAGAACTTACTTCAAAATATGATACAATAATGTTATGGGAAGTCTTTGAACATTTACAAGATGTTAATTTATTCTTGGAATTAGTTAAAGATACTTTAGTAAACAATGGTCGTTTAGTTTTTTCTGTACCCAATTATAATAAACGTAAAAATTTTAATACTCAAAATAATAATATTGATAATTTATATCAAAGTGGACCTCCTATTCATTTAAATTTTTTTACTGAAAAATCAGTGTCAAATGTTCTAGAAAATCATGGATTTAAATTAGAGTTTTGTAAAATAAAAAAATTCCCATATATTAATTTTAAAAGGTCTAAGTTTTATACTGAGTTTATGAAATCAATTTTTGGATTGTATGAAGGTCCTACTCTTTACGTTAGCGCTGTATATAAAAAATCTGTTTAAGATTAGAATAAAATCACAAAATGAAGTTTACAATAATAACACATGCTTTACATAAAAGTAAAAATCAAAGGTTTTATGCTTATGAACCCTATGTTCGTGAAATGAATCTTTGGTTACAAAGTGTTTCTGAAACAAGAATTGTAGCTCCAATTTCACAAGAAGAAATCTCAGCAATAGAAGTAACTTATAATACCCAAAATATTACTGTAGAAAGAATACCTGCTTTTAATGTATTGTCGTTAAAAACAAAAATTAGTTCAATATTTAAAATTCCATTTATTTTAATTCAAATTATAAAAACATGTTTATGGGCAGATCATATTCATTTAAGATGCCCTGGTAATGTAGGTTTATTAGGTTGTTTTGTGCTAATTTTATTTCCTTCTAAACCTAAAACGGTTAAATATGCAGGTAATTGGGATCCAGAAAGTAAGAATCAACCTTTTAGTTATAGGGTACAAAAATGGATTGTTTCCAATACTTTTTTAACTAAAAATTGTAAAGTTTTGGTATATGGAGAATGGAAGAATCAATCAAAAAATATTATCCCTTTTTTTACAGCAAGTTATTCTAAAAAAGAGATAACAGAAATATCTCCAAGAAATTTAGATGGTAAAATTAATTTTATCTTTGTAGGGGGTTTAACAGAAGGAAAACAGCCAATGTTATCTGTAAAGGTTATAGAGGAATTAAGTAAAACTAAAAAAAACATTCATTTAGATATTTTTGGTGACGGTGCAGAACGCAAATATTTAGAAGGTTATATTAAAGAAAAGAATTTAGCTACTTACGTTACACTTCATGGTAATGTTAAGAAAGATGTTGTAAAAGGAGCTTTTAAAAAAGCTCATTTTTTATTATTTATTTCTAAATCTGAGGGTTGGCCTAAAGTGGTTGCTGAAGCTATGTTTTGGGGAGTGTTACCCATAACTTCTAAGGTTTCCTGTGTACCTTATATGATAGGGGACGGAACTAGAGGGGCGCTTGTAGTCAGCAATGTAGATTCTATTTTGTTGGTAATTAATGCCTACTTGAAAAAGGAAAAAAAGTATGAGACACAATCTAAAGAAGCAATGAAATGGTCTCAAGAATTTACATTAGAAAAATTTGAATTTGAAATAGGCAAATTATTAAATGATTAAAATTAAAGTTTTACAAATTATAGACTCTTTAAATGTAGGAGGTGCAGAGGTTTTAGCAGTAAATATAGCTAATTCTTTAACTGATGTTGGTTATGAATCTCACATTTGTGTGACTAGAAAAGAAGGGGATTTAAAATATCAAGTAAATAAAAATGTTGGTTATTTATTCTTAGAAAGAAAAAGAATAATTGATTTAAAAGCACTTAAAAAACTTAGCCTTTACGTAAAAAAACATAAAATAAATAGAGTTCATGCGCATGCATCTTCTTCGTTTATTGGGCTTTGTGTAAAGTTATTAAACCCTAAAATAAAATTAATTTGGCACGATCATTATGGAAATAGTGAGTTTTTAAATGAAAGAAAAATTTTTGCTTTAAAACTTTTTTCTTATTTTTTTTCTGCAATTATTTCTGTAAATAAAACTTTAAAATTTTGGGCAGAAAAGAATCTAGCTTGTTCAAAGGTGTTTTTTATTAATAATTTTGTAGAATTTAGAAATTTAAGTCAAAAAACTAAATTAAATGGAGTTGACGAAAAGAGGATTGTGATGTTAGCGGGTTTTAGACCACAAAAAGATCACTTGAATCTTTTAAATGCATTTGAGAAAATTGTAAAAGAATTTCCAGATTGGACTTTGCATTTAGTGGGTAAATTATATCAAGATAATTATTCTAAAGAAATATTAAACTTTGTTGAACAATATCAATTGAAGGATAGTGTCTTTTTTTACGGTGTACAATCTGATATTAAATACATTTTACAACAATCTTCAATTGGAGTTTTGTCTTCAAAGTCGGAAGGCTTACCTTTGGCACTTTTAGAATACGGTTTGGCTAGATTACCTGTAGTGGTTTCAAATGTTGGAGAATGTGGTAATGTGGTAACGAATGGTAAATCGGGTATTGTTGTAGAAAAAGAAAATAGTTTAGAATTGAAAAATGCTTTAGAAGAGTTGATCAATTCGGATGAAAAGAGAAAGACTTTTGGAGAGCTACATTATAAAAATGTAATTAATTATTACTCCCCCAAAAGTTTTTTAAATCAATTAGTAAAAATTTATACACTATAATTTGATTCAAAAAATATTAAATAATAAGTTATTATTCATATTTATTCATATATTATTTGGGTATTTAGGTACCTTTTCCTTTTTTCCGAAACTTTTTGGATTGGTATGTGTTATTCTTCCTATAATTCTAATTTTAAGCACGAATAATAAAAATGAAGAAGCTTTTTTGTTTTCATCCTATATTGTTGGGGGTGAGATATTTATAAGGATGCTTGGTGGTTTTTTCTTATATGAAATGGGTAAGTATGCTGTTATCATATTTTTAATATTGGGGATGTTTTTTGGCCCCTTTAAACAAAAATTCTCTATTCATTATATTTTTTATATTTTGTTACTACTATTAGGTATCGTATTTACACAAGTTCCAGAGGGAGAGTCTTTAAGAACAAATATTACATTTAATTTAAGTGGGCCTATTGTTTTAGGTTTTTCAGCACTATATTTTTATCTAAGACCTATTAGCAAACAAAACTTAATGGATGGGTTATTTTTTATGCTATTGCCTTTGTTTTCTATGATTACCTATTTATATTTTAGAACCCCAGATTTAAAGGAAATTGTTTTTGGTACTGCGGCAATGTTTGAAACTACAGGGGGATTTGGCCCAAATCAAGTTGCGACTGCTATTGGGCTTGGTATGTTTATTTTAGTAGTTTTTATTTTCTTAAAAGAAAAGTTAACAGGTTCTCTGTATTTAGATGCCTTTTTTTTAATTTATTTTTCATATAGAGGTTTATTAACATTTTCTAGAGGAGGTATTCTTACCGCAGTTATAACGTTATTGTTTTTTGCTTTTTTTTTCATTTTGTATAAAAAAATGAGTTTGCAAATTCTTTTTAAGTATGTGTTAATTTCTGGATTTTTTGTTATTGCTATTTGGATGTATACCTCTAATATAACAGGGGGGATGTTAGATAATAGATATACAGGTAAAAATGCATCAGGAATACAAAAAAAAGATATAACTACGGGTAGAGGGGATTTAATTGCATATCAGTTTAATAATTTTTTTGAGCATCCTTTAGGTATTGGTGTTGGAAATGGTAAGTATGAAAGAATGAAATCTAACCAAAGAATTACCGCGGCTTCTCACAATGAAGTAGGAAGATTGGTTGAGGAGCATGGTTTAATTGGGTTCGTTTTGTTATTATTACTGTTAATTATACCGCTCATAAACTTTTTTAAAGCGAATAATTTTCAAAAAGCATTTATCATAGCCTTTTATATAATGTGGTTTTTAACCATTAATCACTCTGCTATGAGAGTTGCGTTACCTGGTTTTATTTATGCTTTAAGTTTAATTAGGATTACGGATATTGAAAATGATTTATTTCATGAAGAATAAGAAAATTCTTTATATTGGTAACAATTTATTTAAAAAAACAAAGTATCAAACTACTATGACTTTGCTTTCTTCACTATTAGAGTTGGAAGGATATTCGTTAGTAAAATCATCAAGTAAAACAAATAAATTGATAAGGTTAATTGAAATGTGTTTTGCTGTGGTTAGAAATAGGAATAAAGTTGAATATATTCTTATAGATACTTATAGTACAACAAACTTTTATTACGCTTTATTAACGTCGCAATTGTCTCGCTTTTTTAAAGTTAAATATATTCCAATTTTGCATGGTGGAAATTTACCTAAAAGGCTTTTAAGCAGTTCTTCGTTTTCGAAATTAATATTTAATAATTCTTATAAAAATATTGCACCTTCTAATTATCTAAAAATAGCTTTTGAAAAAAAGAGTTTTAAAACAGAGTTTATTCCTAATATAATTTCTTTAAAAAATTATAAATACATTAATAGATATAATATTCAGCCTAAATTATTATGGGTAAGATCTTTTAAGCATCTATACAACCCAACCTTAGCAATTAAGGTGCTTTTAGAGTTAAAAAAAGAGTATCCAGAACCTACTTTATGTATGGTTGGTCCGTTTTTAGATGATTCATATCAGCAGACAGTAAGTTTAGCTCAAAAATATAATTTAGAGGATTCTGTTGAGTTTACAGGCGTTTTAACAAAAGAAGATTGGCATAAAAAAGCTACAGAATATGATATTTTTATAAATACTACTAATTTTGATAATACTCCGATAAGTGTGATTGAGGCAATGGCGTTAGGTTTAACTATTGTGAGTACCAATGTAGGCGGAATGCCATATTTAATTGATAATAAAGTAGATGGTTTATTAGTAGATAAAGAGAATGTAGGTCAGATGACAAAGGCTATTGTTGATGTTATAGAAGGTAAATACCCTACATTATCAAAAAAAGCAAGAGAAAAAGCAGAAACATTCGATTGGGAAATTATAAAGTATAAATGGTTTAAAATTTTAAAATGATTTATAATAAATTAATTGAAAATCTTTTTTTACCTGTTGGAGATTTTATAAATAAATCATCCTATCTAAAACAATTAAAATATTGGAGAAAGTTAGATACTTTCTCTGAAATTGAATTAGAAAATCTTCAAAAAAAGAATTTAAAAAATATTTTAGAACATACGGTAAATACAGTTTCTAAATACAATTCCATTCAACTAGAAGGCAAAGATCCTTATGGTTGGTTAAATAGTTTTCCTATTTTAACAAAAGATGATATTAGGGGGAATTCAGATAGTTTACTTTCTAATAAAGTAAATAAAGCTAATTTAATATCTTATTCTAGTAGTGGTTCTTCTGGTATACAAAGTACTGTTTTTATGGATAAAAAAGAGCAGTCTATTATTAGAGCTATTTTATCTCATTGGTGGGAGTGGAGTGGTTATAAAGTAGGAGATTCTATTGTACAAACGGGGATGTCTCCCAATAGAGGTTTCTTAAAATCTATAAAAGATAGTTTGTTTAAAACAAAGTATATAACCGCTTTTTCATTAACCGATAAACAGTTAGAAACCCTTTTTAAAGAGTTGAATAATACTAATAATTATTACTTAGCAGGTTACGCATCTTCTTTAAATATTATTGCTGAATATGCTTTAGAACACAATTACAAGGTACATTTTAAGGCAGCCATTAGTTTTGGAGATAAAATGTTTAATCATTATAAAAAAAATATAGAAAAAGCTTTTACAACCAAAGTATACGATACTTATGGCTGTAATGAAGGTTTTCTAATAGCGGCTCAAAAAGATTTGGAATATAAGTACATTATGTCGCCACATGTGTATTTAGAAATTTTAGATGATAATAATAAGCCATTACCAGACGGAGAATTAGGGCATGTAGTTGTTACAAGATTAGATGGGTATTCGATGCCATTAATTCGTTATAAAATTGGAGATTTAGCTATTAAACTACCTAAAGAAAAATATCCGAAGAATAGAGAATTTAATTATCCTCTTTTAGAAAAAATTATTGGTAGAGATACAGATGTTGTTCTTTTGTCTGATAATAAAAAGCTTACCGTACATTCCTTTACCGGAATTTTTGAGTATGTTACAGAAATAAAACAATTTAAAGTAATTCAAGAAAAACAAGGCGAAATACTTATTGAATATATTAAAGATAAAGGATTTAATAAAGATGTTTTATTACGTGTTACAAAAGAATTACAAAAATATATTTTAGATAATGAGTTTAAAATTTTTTATAAAGAAGTAGATTTTATTGCTGCTGCAAAATCAGGAAAACCACAAATAGTAGAGTCTAAGCTTCTAAAAAAAATAAAATAGAACTGTGAGTAAAAATATTGTAATTATATCTAATTATTACCCGCCAGAAATGGGGGCAGCAGCTAATCGCATAAAAAATTTAGCAGAAGGCTTAAAAAACAAAGGAAATAAGGTTACTGTTATTTGTCCGTTACCTAATTATCCTAAAGGAAAAATTTTTGAAAAATATAGTAGAAAATTCTTTGTAAAAGAAAATATTGAAGAAATTACTGTAAAAAGATATTGGATTTTTCCTTCTAAATCTAAAAATGCCATTGTACGTTTATTTAGTATGTTATCGTTTGCTTGGTCTTTTTGGTTTTCTGTTTTTAGCTTAGTAAGAAAAAAAACAGACGTTTTTATTATTCAATCTCCACCTTTACTGGTTGCGTTATCTGGTTTGCTTTTAAGTAAGGTGTTAGGTTGTAAAAATATTTTAAATGTTTCTGATATTTGGCCTTTATCTGCTTTAGAGTTAGAAGTGATAAAAAAAGGATTCTTTTATAGTTTCTTAGAAAAGATTGAAAAAACCAATTATAAATTGGCAGGTAAAATAATAGGGCAATCAGAAGAGATTATAACCCATATAAAAGCCGTTATTACAAAAGAATTTTTGGTTTATAGAAATGTGCCCGTTTATAGAGAATATGACGTAAAAGAAAAAAGTAGAGGTAATTTAAAAATTGTATATGCCGGTTTATTAGGATACGCACAAGGAATTCTAAAAATTTGTGATGAAATAAATTTTAAAGAACTAGGGGTAGAGTTGCATATTTATGGTGCAGGTATGGAAGAAAATGAAATTAAAGAATTTGCATCAAATGCAGATAATAATGTTTTTTTCTATGGTGTAAGAACAGCATCAGAAATTAAAGATGAAATAAGAAAATATGATATTGGTTTTGTGCCTCTTAAAAATAAAATATACGGCGCTGTACCTTCTAAAATATTCGAATTAATGCAGTTAGGAATTCCTATTTTGTATGTTGGTTCTGGTGAAGCTGTAGAGTTGATAAAAAATCAAAAATTAGGTGTATTTTCAGATCCTAATGATGTTAAAAGGTTAAAAGCAAACATTTCATTTTTTAAAAAAATGAATAATAGAGATTATATTATGTATTCTAAGAATAACATTAATGCTCATTTAAACGAATTTAACTTAGAACTACAAATGGAAAAGTTTCAAAGTTTTATATAAATAAGAAGAATGTTAAATTTTTAGTGTAGAAATTAAAAAAAAAATAATTAAACAAGTAGAAAATAATTTATATAAAAATAATAATAAGTTAATACTAAATAAAGCTGCTTGTTCGTAAGAAAAGTTTACTTTTAATACTAAATTAGAATATACTATTATAAACCATTCATCAGTTTTAGAAGATAAAAATGAATCATTTTATGATGGAATACATGTAGATACTAAGGGAAGAAAACAGCGTACATTATTTTTTATAAATAATTTTAAATCAGTTATAAATTAGTATTCTTTTTTATAGATTTGCCCTGTTCCTCAATATCTTTTAAATAATTTTTTCAATTGTATTTATGTACTAAAATGTACGCATAAATTAAATAAAATATAAGCGTTTGGCAAAAAAGATATCCTACTTTAATTTATCAGAAAGAATAATATTTTTAAGAATTATAGATATTTGTATTCTTATTTTTAGTCTGTGTTTAGCATCGTCTTATATCAATTTTAATTATATTAACTTTAAAAGTGGAGCCATTTTAAATTGGTTACTATTATTAGTTTTTTATTATTTAATTTTTGGTCAAATTTTTCAAATTTACAATTTAAATGTATCGAATAATAGTTATTTAATTGTTAAAGCAACTGTACTTACCGCTTTTACAACAACAATTTTATATGTTTTTACGCCTTATTTTTCGCCAGAATTACCCGCCAATAGGCTTCAAATAGTCTACTTTTTTCTACTTACGTTTATACCTATTTTACTTTGGAGGTTTATATATATGTCTGTAATATTCTCACCAAAGTATTTTAAATCTGTAATTTTTATAGGCTGTTCAGAAAGAATTAAAAAACTACTTACGCAAGTACACAATGATGCTATTCATGATGTTTCTGCGTATTTATCAGATAAAGAAGTAGAAGGTGTAAAAGGCTATAATGATATTACAAAAACTACAATATCTTCTATTGTAGCAGAAAACCATATTACGGAAGTTATTGTTTCTAAAAGGGACCTATCTAAAGAGGTTGTAGAGGCAATTAACAAAGAACTCATTTTGTTATTTGAACAAGGTGTAAATATAATTAGTTACGAAACTTTTTATGAAAATGTAAATGTTAGAATACCAAGAGAGTATTTAAATCATGATTTTTATAGACATCTTAATTTTAGTGAAAATAATACCAATAACTTTTACCTTTTTGGTTTAAGGTTAGTAGATATATTTATTTCTATTATAGGTATAATCATATTTTTGTGTTTTCTACCAATTATTGTTTTAGGGAACCTTTTTGCTAATAGCGGCCCTTTATTTTATACGCAGTTAAGAGTAGGTGAGAACGGTAAGCATTTTAGGATTTTTAAGTTGAGGTCTATGATAAAGAATGCAGAGGTAGGTGGAGCAGTTTGGGCTAAGAAAAATGATACAAGAATTACTTCTTTTGGTAAATTTTTAAGACGTACTAGATTAGATGAAATGCCTCAGTTTATTAATATTATAAAAGGAGATATGAGTTTAATTGGACCAAGACCAGAAAGACCAGAATTTGTAAAGGACCTAGAAGATAAAATACCTTTTTATGCAATTAGGCACGTTATTAGACCAGGGTTAACGGGTTGGGCTCAAGTAAACTATCCGTATGCAAATACTATAGAAGAACAAGAAACAAAACTACGCTACGATCTTTATTATATAAAAGAAAGAAGTGCTTTTTTAGACTTTAAAATTTTTATAAAAACGTTTACTACAGTTTTATACTTTAAAGGTCAATAATTTTTTTGATAAATAGAAATACCTAACAAATAATAAGATTAATAAAGGGATTATTGTTGTTGGAAAAATCTGAATTTTAATAATCCATAGAATAGGAACTATTAATAAAAAGGAGAGTAACATAAATAAATATTTCTGCATCCATTTTTTTTGATCTGATTTTAACAATAGAAAAGCCACAATTAAATTAGGAGCAAAAGTCCATAATAAATTAAAGTTATTTGGTGCCGTAGAATGTGTTGAGAAAAACCAAAGAAAAACAAGAATACAACCAATTAATCCGGTTACAAAGAATAAAATAAAATCGAATGATTTGGTTCTTTTATCATTTTTAAGGTCATTATAAGTAATATAAATACCTAAAAGAGCCATAAGACTAAATATTAAAAAGGGATTAAAAATAGACGTTTTTGCTTCTTTTTCTTTAAAACTTAAAAGTACAACTTCTTGCTTTACTAATTCTCTAGGTTGATTTTTAATAAAAACGGTTGCATTCTTAAAAGAACTATATACATAATCTGGTAAGTACATATATTGTTCAAAAGTTGCTTGTCCATCTAATTTTGTACCTGCAATTAAATTTAAACCAAAAGTACCCCAAGAATTCCAAGGAATTTCATGATTGGTTAATTCTCTAAAGGTTAAACCTTTTTCTATAGTATTTTCATTAAAAAATACTTTATCCCCTAAAACAGTTTTTGTAATATCTCTTAATTTTGTTGCACAATTATCAAAATAGGGGTCATATCTATAATTGCTGTTTTGTGGTAATGCATTATTTTCTAAAAAAGTAAAATAGGCTTGTTTTTCTTGTTGATTTAAATTTAAAATTTGCTCTTTTAACCAACGGCTATCTCTTCTGTAACTAGCTATAAAGTATTTAAAATCATAGCGAGCTAAGCTGTAAATCATGTTTCCTTTAGCAAAATTTGTATAAAAATTAGGCTGATTAAAATCAAACATTCCGTAGTTGTAAATTAAATCTAAATTTAAAACGGGGTCTTTAATTCTTATGGCAGAATGTCCAAAAGCTTCGTATAATTCTTCTCCTGGTCCTGCGGTAACAATACTTACGTCTGCAGATTTAGAGAGTTGAATTTGTGCCTTTAAAGGAGAATAAATAGAAAGAATAAAGAATAAAAAAAAGTATTTTTTGTTCATAAAAACTAAGGTCTAAAAAAACTATAATCTATTGTAATTGAAAAAATATTTGAATACAAAGCATTACCAACACTACCAATATTGGTTAAAGCATAATCTATTTTAATACCATTATATTTAAAACCAACTCCAAAATTGGGTTGCATAGAAAGAGATTTAGAGTTATCGAATTCTGTTATGTATTGAAAATTACCAACTCCGGCTCTTAAATACACCAACTCATCATAATCTAACTGAAACCCCAAAGCTGGGTCTATACTTACCACATCCGAAGAAAAAACATCGTTGGTTTTTGCAAAACGCATATTTGCATTTGCCTCTGCTAATAGGTTAAATAAAGTGCCTACTCTCCAGTTTTTTGCAACACCTAATTGTAATTTTGGTTTTGTAATTTCTGTGGTTTCTGGTAAATCTTGATTTTGTCCAGGAATAGCATCTTTAATTTTATCAAATTCATTTTCATTTATTGCCCAACTATTAAAGGTTGTGGTAATATCTCTTGCCATCAATCCAAATTTCCAAGAATTACGTTCAAACTGAATTCCGGCATCAAAACCAAATCCCCAAGAAGAAGCAAAATCTCCAATAACCCTTCTTACAATTTTTGCATTTACACCAAATTTAACGTCCTTAAATATTAAATTTCTAGCATAGGCAAAATTAAAAGCATAATCTACCGAAGAAAAAAGTTGAATTCGGTTAAAATCAATATTTCCTTCACTATCAATTAACTCCGTAGTATTTAAGATATCATCTACACCAAAACGAATTACAGAAACACCCACGGCACTTTCTCTGTCTATGGGCATTGCAAAACTGGCGTGATTGTAATTGGCAATTCCTGCAAAGTAAGAAGCGTGCATTAATGAGCCTTGATAGTCTTCTATACCAACCAATCCCGCAGGATTCCAGTATATAGAATTTACATCATTTGTTGTGGCAACAACACTTTTACTCATACCTAAACCTGCGGCATCTACACCAATGGTTAAAAACTCATTAGAATAACTTCTAAATGCTTGTGCAGATAAAAGGAGTGGAGTAAGCAGTATAAAAAATAATATTTTGTGTTTCAAAGGCCTAAAATTATCAGTAACAAATATCTAAAAACATACTAAAATAACAGTAGTTTTTTAAAGATATTGTTTACAAGATGTTAATCTGAATGTTTTCTCTAATAAATCGTTCTATTCTTTGCTCTAACCATGTATTTTCTGTTGGTTTAAATGATGTTATAAAACCACAATGACCGCCATAATTTGGGGTTTCTAAAAAGAAAAACTCAGAATTATAAGCTTCATCAAAAGGAAAACATGCAGGAGATAAAAAAGTATCGTCTTTAGAGTTTATAAGTAAAGTTGGTACTTTAATTTTTGTTAGATGTGGCTTAGAACTCGATTTTTTCCAATAATCTTCCGGACTCTCAAAACCAAAAACGGGTACTGTATATAAATGCTCTAAATGCTTAAATTTGGTTGCTTTAAACAATTTGTCTTTATCTAAATTATATTCTGGAAATTTATGAGCTTTTTCTAAAATCTTATTTTTCATGGTTTTAAAAAATATTTCTAGATATAATTTATTTTTTAATCGTTCCATTTCTACTTCTCCAGAAGCAATATCAACAGGAACAGAAACGGCAATGGCACCTTTTATTTTAGAAGATATATTTTCCGATTGTTCTCCAATATATTTTAAAGTTAAATTCCCTCCAAGGCTAAAGCCGATAATGATGATGTTTTCATATTCGTAATTTTCAGAAACATGTTTTACTACAAAATCTACATCTTCTGTTTTTCCGCTGTGGTAGGTACCTAAAAGTAAATTGTCATCACCAGAGCAACCTCTTAGATTAAAACAAACAGTATCTAAACCTTTTTTATTTAGGTGTTTAGAGGTTGATGCTATGTATTTAGAATCAGAGCTTCCTTCTAAACCATGAATTAAGATGGCAATTGTTTTAGAACCGACTAAAGAAAAATCTAAATCTATAAAATCAGCATCCCAAGTAGTAATTCTTTTACGTAAAAAGCTACAAACATCTTTCATAAAAAGAGGCCTGTACATGGTATTAAAATGACCATTTTTAAAAGGTAAACTAGGGGTGAAGTTGGATGTAAATACAGGCATATATGTAAATTAGACTATTTAAAAATTGAAACTAAAAAGTAAACTTGTTTTATAAGATAAATTATAATTACTGAGTTGGTAACATTTTTTAGTATGATTTTTCTTAATATACTTACAAATATGATAAAAAAATAAAGAATAATTAAAACCACCCAAATTTGATTTCTTATTTTAGCTTTTCAATTAAACTAAAAAATGAATTTAAAGAAACACATTCCTAATTTAATAACACTTGGTAACCTTTTTTGTGGAACAGTGGCAACTATTTTTGCTGTGGAAGGTGATTTTGTATATGCAGGTTTATTTGTTGTTTTAGGAATTTTATTTGATTTTTTTGATGGCTTTGCAGCGCGTTTACTAAATGTTTCTGGTGAGTTAGGGAAACAATTAGACTCTTTGGCAGATATGGTTACAAGTGGGGTTGTACCAGGAATTATCGTTTATAAATTATTGATTGAGAATACTGATGAGATACTCGATTTTAATGAACCAAACTACTTGCCTTTTATAGGGTTATTACTAACTTTAGGTGCTTGTTATAGATTGGCCAAATTTAATATTGATACAAGACAATCGGATTCTTTTATTGGTTTGCCAACACCTGCAATGAGTTTATTTATCATTTCTTTACCTCTAATTCAAGAATACTCTACAATAACATTTGCTCAGGAGTTAATAACAAGTAATTACTTTTTAATTGCAGTTACTTTGATTTTAACCTATTTAATGAATGTAGAATTACCTTTATTTTCTTTAAAATTTAAAGATTATTCATTTAAAAAGAACATAATTGTGTATTCTTTTCTTTTTGCATCTTTCATTTTAATTTACACTTTACATTTCATTTCTATCCCATTTATTATTATATTGTACATTATAATATCACTTATTAACAAAATAATTGTATTTAATGGAAATAGCCAGAATCCCCCAAAATGAAAAAGAAAGGTTAGACGTTTTAAAAAGTTATAATATTTTAGACTCTTTACCTGAAGACGAGTATGATGCTATTACAAAAATAGCATCTAGTATTTGTAACACTTCAATTGCCCTTGTTTCTATTATTGATAAAGATAGACAGTGGTTTAAATCTACACATGGTATAGAAGAGGTAACAGAAACACCACGAGAATTGGCTTTTTGTTCGCACGCAATTTTAGATCCTGAAGAATTATTTATAATAAATGACGCTACAAAAGATAAACGTTTTTTTGATAATCCTTTAACGGTAAACGCACCAAATGTAATTTTTTACGCAGGCGCTCCTTTAAATAGTTCCGAAGGTTATCCGTTAGGAACTTTGTGTGTTATAGATAGTAAACCTAAAATTCTTACCCAAAATCAAAAAGATGCTTTAAAATTATTATCGAAACAAGTTGTTATTCTTTTGGAGCTTAGAAAAAAAAATAAAGAATTATCAGCGTCTAATAGTAATGTTATAAAGTTAAATGATCAGTTAAATAATTTTGCTTATCGATTAACGCACGATTTAAAATCGCCAATAAATGGAATTAGTTTTTTGTTAGATGTTTTAAAAGAAGATCATATTGCACTTTTTAAAAATACGGGTGCAGAAGAATACATTGGTTTAATTGGAGATAGAATTGTTTATATAGAAACTCTTATTAATGAAATTTTAAACTACTCTAAAGTAACAAGTGAAAATATTGTTTTTGAGCATTTTAAATTAAACGAATTTTTAGATAGTATTATAGCTAATATAGATTTTGAAAACAAGTTGGTTTTAGATAGTTCTAGTTTAGAATTAGCTATTTTTAGTTCTAAAATAGGTTTATTACAAATTTTTCAGAATTTGATTTCTAATTCAAGGAAATTTTTAGATGAAGAAAAATCGATAATAACAGTAACGTGTAAAGAAGATAAAGAATATTATTACTTTACTTATGAAGATAATGGGCCTGGGATTGATGAAAAATATTTTACAAAGGTGTTTGAAATGTTTGAAACATTAGGCAGTACCAACAGTAACAATACAGGTATTGGTTTAGCAACCGTTAAATCTATTGTAAAAAGATTAGGCGGAGAAATAGCGTTAAAGAAAAGAGATAACGGTAAAAAAGGTGTTTGTTTCTATTTTAATATTTCTAAAAAAGAAGATAAATTATCAATCTGTAAAGATTAAAAAACTTTCTTCTTTTTTAATTCGAAATCTTTACCTAAATATACTTTACGTACCATTTCATCTGCAGCCAGTTCTTCTGGAGTTCCGCTTTTAAGGATGCTTCCTTGATACATTAAGTAAGTTTTATCTGTAATGGCTAAAGTTGCTTGTACATCGTGGTCTGTAATTAAAATACCGATGTTTCTGTCTTTTAAATGTGCAACAATACTTTGTATATCTTCAACTGCAATAGGGTCTACACCTGCAAAAGGTTCGTCTAATAAAATAAAATTAGGGTCGGAAGCTAAACAACGCGCAATTTCTGTTCTTCGTCTTTCTCCTCCTGATAATAAATCTCCTCTATTTTTACGAACATGACCAATATTAAACTCTTCAATTAAAGACTCTAATTTAATTTTTTGTTCTTTTTTTGATAAATCTGTAAATTGTAAAACAGACATAATATTGTCTTCAACAGATAGTTTTCTAAAAACAGAAGCTTCTTGTGCTAAATACCCAATCCCTTTTTGCGCACGTTTGTACATGGCATCTTCAGTGATTTCTTCATCATTTAAAAAAATTTTACCAGAATTAGGTTTAATCATACCAACAATCATATAGAAAGAAGTTGTTTTTCCGGCTCCATTAGGACCTAAAAGCCCAATAATTTCACCTTGCTGAACTTCTAAAGAAATGCCAGTAACTACTTTTCTACTTCCGTAAATTTTTTCTATGTTTTCTGCTCTTAAGATCATATTTTATAAATATGTGTAATTGTTTAATTGTTGAAACGTGTTATTGTAGGTTTGTGTAAAAGTAATAAATTATGTTTTTTAAAATCTTAATAGATTCATAAGATTCTTTTTTTACAGAACACTGCAATTAAAAACAAATTATTTATTTTCTAACATTTCCCAATATTCTACAGCTCTTCTTAAATGAGGAATTACAATTGTACCACCAACTAAAGTAGCAATAGACATGGTTTCCATCATTTCTTCTTTGGTAACACCGTTTTTCATAGCAGCTTCTAAATGATATTGTACACAATCATCGCAACGCAAAACAGCAGAAGCTACCAAACCTAAAAGTTCTTTTGTTTTAACAGGTAAGTGCCCTTCTTTAAAGGTGTTGGTATCTAAATTATAGATTCTTTTAATTACTTTATTATCTGCTTCTAGAATTTTATCGTTCATTTTCTGACGATAGTCATTAAACTCTTTAACTTTTTCGTGCATCTCTTTGTTGTTTTTTAATTACTACTTTTGAAACTTTAATACTTACTTCATATAAAATAAGAATAGGAATTGCTACAATTACTTGGCTAGCAACATCTGGTGGTGTAATAATAGCTGCTAAAATTAAAACAACTACTAAGGCATGTTTTCTATATTTCTTTAAAAAATCTGGCGTTACTAACCCTATTTTTGTTAAAAAGTAAATTAAAACAGGTAATTCAAATAATATAGAAACTCCTAGTAGCATGTTGGTTACGAGTCCTATATGTGAATCTAATGTAAAGTTATTCTGAATTAAATCTGTAATTTGATAATTATATAAAAAGTGTATGGAAATAGGTGCAATTACATAAAAGCTAAATGCGATTCCGCAGAAAAATAAAAAAGAAGCTATAAAAATAAATCCTCTTGATTTGTTAACTTCATTTTTTGTTAAACCTGGTGCTACAAATCGCCAAATCTCCCATAAAAGATATGGAAAAGATAAAATAATACCCAATATAAATGAAGACCAAATAGAATTCATTAACTGTTGTGTAGGCTTTAAACTAATTAAGTGATCTTTAAATTCAACATGACAAAAACCACTATCTAAACCAAAATAAGTAAAAAAATCACAAAATAGTTGGTAGGTTATAAAGTCTGGTTTTCTATGTGCTAATAAAAAGTTTTCATACACCTCTTTTTGAAACACAAATAATACAATAGCAATAATAAATATTGCTGATGCACTTCTTACCAAATGCCACCTTAATTCTTCTAAATGACCTAAAAAGGACATTTCTTTCTGTTTTTCTGCCATTAGAAAATTCCTTCTTTAATTAAATCATGTAAATGTACAACACCCACATAATTGCTTTTATTATCAATAACTAACATTTGGGTAATACTGTTTTTTTCCATTGTATTTAGTGCGTCTATTGCCATCGCATCTTCAAGGATCGTTTTAGGGTTTTTCCCCATAATATCTTTCGCTGTAAACTGAGATATTTGCGTTGTTTTAGATAGCATCCTTCTAATATCACCATCCGTAATAATTCCAACTAATTTATCCTTGTTAAGAACAGCAGTTACACCTAATCTTTTCTCGGAAATCTCTACAATTACTTTAGCTATACTATCTGTTTCATTTACTTTAGGTACTTGGTTGTTTTCTACCAAATCAGATACTCTTAAGTATAAACGTTTTCCTAAAGCACCTCCAGGATGGTATTTTGCAAAATCTTTACTAGAAAAACCTCTTAACTCTAATAAGCAAACGGCTAATGCATCACCCAAAACTAATTGAGCAGTGGTACTTGTAGTAGGAGCTAAATTATTAGGGCATGCTTCTTTTTCTACATAAGCATTTAATGTAAAATCTGCATGTTCACCTAAATAAGAGTCTATATTACCTGTAATTGCTACTATTTTATTTCCATAATTTTTAATAAACGGAACTAAAACTTTAATTTCTGGGGTATTACCACTTTTAGAAAGACAAATTACTACATCTTCTTTTTGTACATTCCCTAAATCACCATGAATAGCATCTGCTGCATGCATAAAAATAGCAGGTGTACCTGTAGAGTTAAAAGTAGCAACAATCTTGGTTGCAATGTTTGCACTTTTGCCAATTCCGGTAACAATTACTCTACCATTAGAATTTAAAATAAATTTAACGGCTTCTTCAAAGTCAGCATCAATTAATTTTGCTAAATTAGCAATAGCATTACTCTCTGTTAAAATAGTTTCTCTAGCAGTATTTATAATTGTGTTTGTCTTTTTCAAATGTTTGGTATTTTATCAGAATAAAAAAAAGTTATATCTTTAGATTAAGAAACAAGCAAATTTACTATAAATAATAGTTAGAGCAAATATTATATTATAGTATGTTTGCGAATTGTTTTTAAAGTTAAACGAATATTTATATAAATGGATTTATACAGCCCTCTCAAAAAATTCTTTGGATTTAGTAAATTTAAAGGCTTACAAGAGCAAGTAATTAAAAGTATTGTAGAGAATAATAATACTTTTGTAATAATGCCTACAGGTGGAGGGAAATCACTTTGTTACCAACTGCCAGCATTAATGACAGAGGGAACAGCAATTGTAGTTTCTCCTTTAATTGCATTGATGAAAAATCAAGTAGACGCTATTAGAGGTATATCTGAACATAATGGTGTGGCTCATGTTTTAAATTCGTCTTTAAATAAAACAGAAGTTGCGCAAGTTAAAGAAGATATTGCTAACGGAATTACAAAACTCTTGTACGTTGCACCAGAATCTTTAATAAAAGAAGAGTATGTTGCTTTCTTAAGAACGCAAAAAATTTCTTTTGTGGCCATTGATGAGGCGCATTGTATTTCTGAATGGGGACATGATTTTAGACCTGAATACAGAAATTTAAAACATATTATTAAAGCAATCGATAATGTACCTGTTATTTGCTTAACGGCAACAGCAACAGAAAAAGTACAAGAAGATATTTTAAAAACTTTAGGAATACCAGAAGCAAATAGATTTAAAGCGTCTTTTAATAGACCTAATTTATTTTATGAAGTAAGGCCTAAAACGAAAGAAGTAGACAAGGATATTATTCGTTTTGTAAAACAAAGAATGGGTAAATCTGGAATTATTTACTGCTTAAGCAGGAAAAAAGTAGAAGAAGTTGCTCAAATTTTACAAGTAAACGGAATTAAAGCGGTTCCGTATCATGCAGGTTTAGATGCAAAAACACGTGTAAAACATCAAGATATGTTTTTGATGGAAGATTGCGATGTTGTTGTGGCTACTATTGCTTTCGGAATGGGAATTGACAAACCAGATGTTCGTTTTGTAATTCATCATGACATTCCTAAAAGTTTAGAAAGTTATTATCAAGAAACAGGTAGAGCAGGACGTGATGATGGAGAAGGATATTGTTTAGCTTTCTATGCATATAAAGATATAGAAAAGTTAGAGAAATTTATGGCAAGTAAGCCTGTGGCAGAGCAAGAAATTGGTCATGCTTTATTACAAGAAGTTGTTGGTTATGCAGAAACTTCTATGAATAGACGAAAGTATTTGTTGCATTATTTTGGTGAAGAGTTTGATGCCGAAAATGGTGATGGAGCAGATATGGACGATAATTCTAGAAATCCGAAGAAAAAACACGAAGCTAAAGAAGACGTTAAACTCTTATTAAATGTTGTAAAAAAGACCTTACAAAAATATAAAGCAAAAGAGATTGTAAATACTATTGTAGGAAAAGAAAACGCACTTTTAACTTCTCATAAAACACATTTACAACCCTTTTTTGGAAGTGGTAAAGATAAATCGGCACTGTATTGGATGGCATTAATCAGACAGGTTTTGGTGATTAATTTAATAAAGAAAGAGATTGAACAATATGGGGTTGTTAAATTAACTAAAAAAGGTCAAGAGTATCTAAATAATCCTATTTCTTTTATGATGACGGAAGATCACTCTTATAGCGAAGAGAATGATAATGCTATCATAACAAATGCAAAATCTTCTGGTGGAGTTGCTGATGATAAATTGGTGAAACTATTAAAAGATTTACGAAAAAGAGTAGCTACTAAACAAGGTGTTCCTCCTTTTGCCGTTTTTCAAGATCCATCACTAGATGATATGGCCTTAAAATATCCAATAACTTTAACAGAACTTTCTACAGTACATGGTGTAGGTGAGGGTAAGTCTAGAAAATTTGGTAAAGATTTTATTAAATTAATTTCAGATTACGTTGAAGAAAATGATATTTTAAGACCAGATGATTTAATTGTAAAAAGTACGGGAACTAATTCTGGGTTAAAACTTTTTGTAATTCAAAATACTGATAAAAAACTACCTTTAGAGGATATATCTAAATCTAAAGGACTTCAAATGAGTGAGTTGATAAAAGAGATGGAAGTTATTATTTTCTCTGGTACCAAATTGAATATAGATTACGCTATAGACGATTTATTAGATGAAGATCAGCAAGAAGAAATACATGACTATTTTATGGAGGCTGAAACAGATAATATACAAGAAGCTTTAGATGAGTTTGATGGTGATTATGATGAAGATGAATTACGTTTAATGCGAATTAAATTTATAAATGAAGTGGCTAATTAAAGTCTATATTTTATAAAATAAAAAGATTAAAAAAGGTTGAAAATTAGTTTTCAGCCTTTTTTGTTGATAAGATATTGACCAATAATTATAAGGTATAAAGAACTATATAAGCGTAAAAACAATTTTATGAAGAAAAAATTTACAATTCAAAAAGCACCCTTTGTGGTACCTACAACAGACGGTAAAGTTATAGAAGAGCATTTTGGTAACGCTACAGACGGTAATGCTCAATTAAGTATTGCACACATGATTGCACCTTCTGGTTGGAGAGAGCCTTTTCAAACCCCTAAATTTGATGAATATACCTATATTATTAAAGGAAAGAAACAATTTATTATTGATGAAGAAACAATTTTTTTAGAAGCGGGACAATCCATTAAAATTGAAAAAGGGGCAAGAGTGCAATATTCAAATCCTTTTGATGAACAATGTGATTATATAGCTATTTGTTTACCTGCTTTTTCTTTAGATTTAGTAAATAGAGAAGATGAGTAAATTCCATTTGTGGTAATTTATAAATTGATAGTGATAATTTTAACTTTATATTCTTTTTAAATTGCAACAAAATACTATATATGAAAGATACTATTGCGCCAAGAATAATAAGACAATTATTTGTCTTAGTTCTTATTTTGTTTATTTTAATTCTAATTTTTAGGGAGTTAATTCCTTATTTGTCAGGTGTTTTAGGAGCTGTAACAATTTTCGTCTTATTAAGAAAAGGCATGATTTTTCTGGTAAAGAAAAAATGGAAACCAAATTTAGCCGCAGCTTTTTTAATCTTAGTTTCTTTTATAGGGATACTTTTACCAATTTCTGGGATTTTACTAATGTTAGCAAATAAAGTTAGTGATGTAGTAGGGAACTCTGAAGAAGTTGTAACAGAATTTAAAACACAATTGACTTCTTTAGAAAGTAAAGTTGGGTATAGTTTTGCAGAAAGTATAGATGCAGCAAAAGTTTCTAGCTGGATAACAGATAGTTTACAAGGTTTTGTTGGTAGTACCTTTAATATATTTATATCTGTAGGTTTAATGTATTTTTTGCTTTACTTTATGTTAATTAATGAAACCATATTAAGAAAATCTATATATAAATATGTACCAATAAACGAAGTTAATTTAAAAATTATTGGTTCAGAAGCGCAGTCTATGGTGCGTTCTAATACCATCGGAATTCCGTTAGTAGCTATTGCACAAGGTATAATTGCGTTAATAGGATTTCTAATTTTTGATATCAATAATCCTTTCTTTTGGTTTACCATTGTTACTGTAGGTTCTATGATTCCATTTATAGGAACCTTTGTTGGTATCTTACCTGTTTTTATTTTAACGCTAGCCTCAGGAGATAGTTTTGCCGCTTGGGGAATTTTAATTTACGGGATTGTTGTAGTTGGGTCTACAGATAATATTATAAGGCTGTTGGTTTTAAAAAAGTTAGATGATGTTCATCCATTAATTACTTTAATTGGTGTTATTGTTGGTGTGCCTTTATTTGGATTTATTGGATTGATTTTTGGACCGCTATTAATCAGTTTGTTTTTAGTAATTGTAAAAATTTATAGAAAAGAATTTGTTGAGAATAATATGTAATAAATTGTTTAATCATAAAAAAAAGCGATGAATTTAATTCATCGCTTTTTTTTATGATTTATGAAAAAACTAGCTTTTTCTTTGGCAAGCTAATAATGTGTTTTTTAATAACATTGCAATTGTCATTGGTCCCACACCTCCAGGAACTGGCGTTATAAAATCAGCTTTTTTAGCAACTTCATCAAAAGCAACATCACCAACCAATCTAAATCCACTTTTTTTGCTAGAATCAGCTAAACGCGTAATACCAACATCTATTACAGTAATATGATCTTTTACCATATCTGCTTTTAAAAACTCTGGAATTCCAATAGCAGCAACAATAATATCTGCTTGTAAAGTAATTTCTTTTAAGTTTTTTGTTCTACTGTGGCACATGGTAACAGTAGCATTACCAACCTTTCTTTTTTGAGATAACAAAATGCTCATTGGGCTACCCACAATATGACTTCTACCTAAAACAACAACATGTTTTCCTGAAGTTTCAACTTTGTATCTTTCTAATAATTCTAGAATTCCAAAAGGAGTTGCAGAGATAAAGGTTGGTAAATTTAAAGCCATCTTTCCAACATTCGTTGGATGAAACCCGTCTACATCTTTATCCGGATTTACAGCCATTAAGATTTTTTGTTCATCAATATGTTTTGGCAAAGGAAGTTGTACAATAAAACCATCAATATCATTATCGATATTTAAAATTTCAATTTCATTTAACAATTCCTCCTCTGTAGTTTCTTCTGGTAATCTAATTAAAGTAGATTCGAAACCAACACGTTCACAGGCTTTTACTTTTGCATTTACGTAGGTAACACTTGCTCCATCATGGCCTACAATAATTGCAGCCAAGTGAGGTGTTCTTAACCCGTTGTCTTTTAATTCTCTTACATCTAAGGCAATTTCTTCTTTAATGTCTGCAGATGTTTTTTTTCCGTCTAGTAAAATCATTTTTTGTTTAAAATATAAATGGTAATAGTTATGTTAAAGTTATCGAATTCTTTTAATATACTATAATTTTTATCTAAAATATCGAGTTCTTCGTCAGATAAATTGTAGATATTAGAATAAAAGACATAATTATTTTTGTTATTGAAAGTAGCAAAAGTACGTTTATCATTATTTAAATCTACATTATGTAAAGAGGTTATATTAGGAAAAAAAGTAGCTACTTCTTTAATAGGTATGTTGTTTTTATCTAAATAATTTATTGCTGTTAAACGTAAATTATAATAAGGTATGTGTGCCAATGTAGCATCCCAACCTTGTGATATTTTTTTGGGATAAATCCATAAATTACCAGTTAATAAACCTATAAAAAGTAAGCTATAGATAATTCTTTTTTTTGCGTAAAAAGAATTTAAAATTATAAAAGCTAATAATGTAAAACAAATATAAGAAACAATAAAATAACGATGACCAATGGGATTTGTAAATAATAAACTGGCTATAACTATTGCTAAGGTTGATGTTATTAAAATTAATATTAATTGTTTATTTTTTTTAGACTTAAAAAATTTCTTTCCATAAGATACTAATCCAACGATTATAAAAATAATTATAAAAACGCGTCCAAAGTCTAAATATCTATGAATTAATACAATACAGTTTTTTAAAAAACTACCTAAAGTAATAATTTCATGATTACTTTTCCAAGGAGAGTTATCGTGAGAATACAACCATCCTTTGGTTAGATAATGCGTTATTAAAAAGCTAAAAGCAGGTATACTACCAATAAAATAACTTAAAAGTAGTTTTTTTGTAATTACTGACTCCTTATTATTGTAGCGGTTTATAATATCAAATAAAAAGACTCCAAAACAGAGCATCATACTTCTTATCGAAATAATACTTAAGAAAAAAAGCGCAATTATTTTAAGGGTATTATTACGATATAAAATTGAGTTAATAGCAAAGAAAAAGAAAAATAATTGTATAATTTCTGGACTAATTAAAACAAATTGTGCTGATAATGTTGGGTCTACAATAATTAAAAGAAATGCAAATAATGATTGTAAATTTGATTTTAAAAAATAGTTTGCAAATTTAAAAATTTGATAAAAAAAACCTATTGTAAACGGCACCATTAATAGGTGAGAGCTAAATAAATTAACTCCAAATATTTTCCAAAAAATTGCCAATAGAAACCCAAATGTTGGTGGATGGGCAGCGTCTAAACTATCTGGTAATATCCAGTTAAAAAGAGAGTTGTTATAAAGATGGCTACCAATTTTAGAACTAAATAATACATTATCCCAAAAGATTCCATTTTTACGAGATATTAAAAAAATTAGAATAGCTAAAAATGAAAAAAATAATATTCTATTTTTTTTTGAATTTAATAATAAGTCACTTACTTTTTGAAGCATTATTTATAATTAAAATTTATAAATTAAAAAAGGCTGCTAAAAAGCAGCCTAAACACTTGTTATTTCATTCCTTGCATCATTTGCATCATTTTTCGGCCACCACCACCTTGCATCATTTTCATCATTTTACTCATTTGATTAAATTGTTTCATTAGTTGGTTTACCTCGTTAACCGAAGTACCAGAACCTTTTGCAATTCTCTTTTTTCTACTAGCATTTATGGTTGATGGAGTGCTTCTTTCTTCTGGAGTCATAGAATGTATAATAGCTTCAATACCTTTAAAAGCATCATCATCTATATCTACATCTTTCATTGCTTTTCCTGCTCCAGGAATCATACCTACTAAATCTTTCATGCTACCCATCTTTTTAATTTGTTGAATCTGACTTAAAAAGTCATCAAAACCAAATTGATTTTTAGCAATCTTCTTTTGTAATTTTCTAGCTTCTTCTTCGTCGTATTGGTCTTGTGCTCTTTCTACTAAAGAAACAACATCTCCCATACCCAAAATTCTGTCTGCCATTCTATCTGGATGGAAAACATCAATTGCATCCATTTTTTCTCCAGTACCAATAAATTTAATTGGTTTATCAACCACAGATTTTATAGATAGGGCAGCTCCACCACGTGTATCTCCATCTAACTTTGTTAGTACAACTCCGTCAAAATTTAAGATATCATTAAAGGCTTTTGCAGTATTTACAGCATCTTGCCCAGTCATAGAATCTACAACAAACAAGGTTTCTTGTGGGTTTACAGCTTTATGAATGTTAGAAATTTCATTCATCATTTCTGTATCCACAGCTAAACGACCAGCGGTATCAATAATAACTACATTTTTACCATTTGCTTTTGCATGCTTTATAGCGTTTTGCGAAATTTCAACAGGATTATTGTTTCCAACTTCTGCATAAACTTCTACACCAATTTGTTCTCCAACAACTTGTAATTGGTTAATTGCTGCAGGTCTGTAAACATCACAACCCACTAATAAAACTTGCTTAGATTTTTTGTCTTTAAGAAAGTTTGCTAATTTACCTGAAAAAGTTGTTTTACCAGAACCTTGTAAACCAGACATTAAAATTACGGTTGGCGAACCACCTAGATTAACACCTACAGTTTCTCCACCCATTAATTCTGTTAGCTCATCTTTAACTAACTTTACCATTAATTGGCCTGGGTTTAATGTAGTTAATACGTCTTGACCTAAAGCTTTTGTTTGTACTCTTTTAGTGAAATCTTTGGCAATTTTAAAGTTAACATCGGCATCTAATAATGCTCTTCTAACTTCTTTTAGCGTTTCTGCTACATTAACCTCTGTAATTTTACCATGACCTTTTAAGGTGTGTAAGGCTTTATCTAATTTATCGCTTAAATTATTAAACATAATTGGTCTTCTTTTTTAGGAAGCACAAATATAAGAATTAGAGACGATTTGTTTACTTAATAGGAACAGTTTTTTATGTACGCTGTTTTTAATTAATATGTTGGTGTAGAAATTGATGAAATTTATTTATTATTTAGTGATTTAAGTGGATGAGGTAGTTGCTATTTATAAGCGGTATATAAAACTACAAGACTTTCACTAAAAACAGCATTTCTTAGAGCTGTAGAGCCACTTGTGCCTTGAGTATGTGTTGTCTGTAGTTCAAAACCATCTGTAGTAAAAGTAGTTAAAGAAGCGGTTATTTTTCCTAAATCTACTGCGTCTTGGTTTCCGTAGCGAAGACCAATGCAATTAGAACTAGAGGCATAACGAGAAATATTATTGATAGATTCTCCACTACCACCTAAATAAATTACTTGTTGTGTTTTTGTACCATTAATAACCCTAGCAAATCCATTCATAGTTCCAAAAGAATTATTTATATCATTAGAGCTAGATCCTATAGCATCTATATTGGTGCTCTCTACATTAGCATGAGCTATAAATGTTATTTGAGAAGGTTTAAAAGGTAGGCCATTAATAATTAGTGGAGTAGAGCTTGTGGCTGTGCCTCCTGGAGCTGCAATGATAAAAAAACCAGTATATACTGTTGGACCTAAATAAGCACCACCATCTGTACCTACAGAAATTGTATTTGCTGCATTGGCACTAACAACTTGGGCTTTTCCGGTTGTGGACCCGTTTTCATCTGTAAATGTAATTTCTCCTGTTGCAGAAGCATTTGTGGTAGTAGGTGTATTATCTTGAGATAAAGATGTTACCGTTTCGTTTATTGTAACTGGTGTTCCTCCGTTTTCATTTGTGTAATCTGCAATTTTATGACCTACAATTGTATTTGTTATGGTTGATGTTGTTTCTAATGATGAAATATTATCCCAATTAGTACCTGTAGCAGTTGCTGTTAAAATTTGACCAACTGTACCAGCAGAATCATTTTCGTCTAATAGAACTCCATCTAATTCTATTATCTTTTTTACGGTTAAAGTGTCTTTTATAGTTACAGTTGTTATATTAGAAGTTTCATCAATATTAATGGCTTCTAAACCGCCAACAACAAAACCAATTTCATCTGCAGCAGGTTTGTACATTCCTGTATTTGTATCACCTTTAAACCGATAGGAAGGTTCGGTAACTGTTCCTATTGAATTAAGTATTCCTTGAGCTCCTATTGCTCCATCAACATCTAGTTTATAATCGGGGTCGTTTTTTCCTACGCCAAAACGTTTGTTACCTATATCATAAAATAATTCAGCATTCTCTTCTGTTGGTTTACCGTCTGTACCTGCAAAGAAAACAGAACCTGTTGTGCCTATATGTTCATTTGATAAAGCAACCCATGCAGTGCCATTGTATATGCTTGTGGTGTTTGGTGTAGTACTTGTGTTTATCCAAACATCGTTTTCTAAGGCTATAACTGTTGGTAAATTTGGGTCTGTAGCAGCGGTGTAAACTTGGTTGTTGTTTACATTTTTTACGGTTCCTTTATTATCTATTACCCTAACTTTTTGACTAAAACTTACTTGTATACAGCTTACCAGTAATAAAAATAATACAATTTTCTTTTTCATAACAGGAAAAGTAGTTTTTAAAAGTTTGCTAGTAATTAGCCTTTTCAGGAACTTTAATGCTCTTCACCTATATTAGACTCATAAAAACCTGTTAAGTCACATTTTTTTTAATCTCCATCACTTTTAAATATTAAGGATAAATATAATATAAATATATTTATTTAGTTAACGTGAGTTCGATGTAAGAAATTTTAATTAAACCTATAAAAAAAGCAGAATATTTAGTATATTAAAGTACTGAATTCTAATATATTAATAAATATCCTGCTTATGATTTCTGATAGTAAAATTATAGAAATTTTCTGTTCTTTAGATGATTTTATGAAAGAATTTAACTTAATTCTTAATAAAAACAGCATTTCTGATGGTTCAACAACTAAAAAACGTAATAGAAAGTTCAAAATGTCTGATAGTGAAGTGATGACCATACTTGTTATATTTCACCTAAAGTCTTACCGAAACCTTAAACACTTTTACTTAAACCATATTTGTAAATACAGACAAGATCTGTTTCCAGATTGTGTTTCTTATAATAGATTTGTAGAACTTCAAAAAAAGGTTACACAACCTTTAGCCGTTTTTATGAAAATGTATTGTTTAGGCGATTGCACAGGTATCTCTTTTATTGATTCTACTCCTTTAAAAGTATGTCACTATAAAAGAGAAAAACAACATCAAGTATTTAAAGATATTGCCAAAAAAAGCTATGGAACTATGGGGTGGTATTTTGGATTTAAACTACATATTGTCTGCAATGACAAAGGAGAAATTATTGATTTTATGTTCACTCCAGCCAATGTAGACGACAGATTCCCTCTCAAACAAAAGAAGTTTCACGACAAATTATTTGGAAAAATTTTTGGAGACAAAGGATATATTGGGAAAGATTTATTTGAAAGACTTTTTGTAGACGGAATTCATTTAATAACTAAAGTTCGAAAAAACATGAAAAAGAAAGCAATGGACTATATGGATAAAGTTATCCTAAGAAAAAGAGCAATCATCGAAACAGTAAATGATGTACTAAAAAACACTTGCCAAATTGAACATTCTAGACATAGATCTTTTGATAATTTCATAACAAATATGATCTCTGGATTAATTGCATATTCTTTTTTACCTAAAAAACCTTCTATAAAAATCCCGAATATGTTACCGAATATTGCGATTGATTAGCTCGAACTCACGTTAGTTATAATGTGAATAAGAAAAACATGTTACTAGTTATATTTTTTTATAAAAAGAAAAGCTCTAGAGAAGTCTTACAAATAAAGTAATCACTAATAATTATATTTCGTAACATTTATTTTCTAAAAGAATAATTTGGACGCTGTTTTTATAGCTTTATATAAGCTGTATGTATATAAAACCTACTAGAAAACAATTAAATTTCTAGTAGGTTTATTGTGTAGGTTACTAAAACTTAATTTTATAACATTACATGCCTAAGTAAATAAAGGTATTTACAACTAAATAAGGTTGGTAACGTGCAATTGGGGTATTTGCACCTCCACTAGCTACCGTTACTGTATGGCTATGGTTACCAGTAGTGTTAGTTACTAGTGCTTGAGAGCCGGTAGATCCTATAGCAGGAGTACCAAATGTAGATGATACTTCATAGGCGTTAAATGCCGATACACCAGTTATAGTATGATTATGTGCTCCATTTGAACTTGTACTACCTGTAAAATTTACATTTGGTAAGTTATTTTGAGTTAGGATAGTGGTGGCAGCTCCACCTATGTCTGCAATAGCTTCGCTACCACTACGTTGTTTTAGTACACGGTCTGTAGCATCTGGTAAATTACCACTAAGCCCTAAATTAGCCGCATTAGTTTGGGCACCAGTAGGTAAGCTAGAAATAGCGCTACCATCTAATAAGTACCAACCGTTATGATTGGTGGTTTGTATACCTTGTTTTATGTCGCCTGGAGTTACTAATTCAGAAGATGCTGAGTTTGTTATTTGTTGCCAATTTGTTCCATCACTTTGCAACCATAATGTAGAAGTGCTGTTTACTGTTGCTATACCCGTAACTCCTTGTTCATTTACATAACCAGAAATAGAAGTGGCATACGTATTGGGGTTTTTAATTATATAAACTCTACCTAAACATGTATTTGCTGCTGGAAGCGTAATTGTATGATTTCCTCCTAATACTATTGTATGATGATCTTCTGATAATGATAAATTTCCAGAAGTTGTTAAAATAGATTTAGAAACGGAGCCATTTACCTGTAATGTTGAATTTGCCATATTGGCTGAAGGAGAAGAATTATACGTGTCGTCTACTGCAACAAGGGCAGGATTAATATTGATGCCAAATCTAGTTTTTGCAGTTGCCGTGGTGTTACTTCCTTGTACTCTAAACATTTCTGAATTAGACCCAACAGGATGGTAATATCTTTTAAAAACAATAGGTTCAGTACCGTCATCTCCAATAATAAATTCTAATCTTCCATCATTTGCTGGACCTGCAGAACCAATTTCAAAAAGATCGGTAACACCTGCGCTTCCTTTTAATCTAAAACTACCATTTGTTGTGGTAAAAAACATTGGTTTATACAATGATGCTCCTGCTGCTGCAAATTGAAGTGCAGCTACATTTCCGTTTCCTTTTAAATATACTAAAGGTTGGTCTAGGTCGTTGTAGTCTGTAAATGATTGATTTAATCCTAAAGTTTCTCTTCTCCCAAATTCTAACATGGATAAATTGTTAGAGCGTATTTGCATTTTTACATCATCCGTTGTTCCTAAAAAGTTAGACGTTGTAGTACTTGCATTACCCGTAATACTCCAGTTTGTTGCTATCTTTGGTTGCCATTCTGAGGCTGTAGTATTATAAGTTAATACTTGTCCGTCTGTTGGTGCCGTAACAGATACCGGTATGTTTTGTATTTTTTCTACTTTGCTTGCGGCTAATGTTCCTGTTACATCGCCTGCTATTTTTAAAGCAGATAAGTTTGTTTGTTTTGTTGTTTCGGCATCACTTTCTAAAGATAAATCTAAATTTTTACCATCAGCATTTAAAGCGTACACATCTATTTTTTGGTTGTCTGTATTTATGGTTGATGCATCTAACCAATTTGTACCTGTTGCTGTAGATGATAAAATTTGACCTGCTATTCCGGCAGTATTCGTTTCATCTAATAGTTGGCCATCTAGTTTTAAGGTTTGTTTTATAGTTACTACTGTATTACTAGCAGTAAGTTCATCTATGTGTATGGCGTCATGGCCGCCTACACTTAGGCTAATTTCATCAGCTGCAGGACTATACATTCCTGTATTTGTATCATCTTGAAATCGATATGAAGGTTCTCCTGCATTACCATCTGAATTAAGAAAACCAGCAGAACGGATAGCTCCAGTAACTTGTAATTTATTATCAGGAGTTTTGGTTCCTATACCAAATCTGTTATTACTGGCATCCCAAAATAATTGATTATTCTCTTCTGTTGGTTTGCCATCTGTACCTGCAAAGAAAACAGAACCAGGTGTACCTGTATGAGGTTGAGAAATGCTAGATAATGGAACGTCTAAACTTCCTTTAGCGTCTGTAATTCTTAAATAATCGATACCAGAAACAGTAACAACACTAAAAGCTGTATTTGTTTCGTTTTCTGGGTCGTAATCGGCATCATTAATTGGTCTCCATACATTATCATCCCAAATTTTAATCTCAATGGGTGTAACAGCAGTGTCAAACCAAACATCTCCTTCTAAAGGTGTTGCAGGCGCTGCTCCGTAAGTTACGCTATTGTTAATCGCCGTTTTTACAGTTCCTTTATTGTCTATAACCCTAAATTCTTGCGCATAACTTATGTGTGTAAAAAAAGTACAGAGAATAAAGAGAAAAAAAAGTAAGTGTCTTCTATTAAGCATTAAGAATATATCTACTGTTTAATTAAGTGGGTGATAATTTTTATTTTATTAAAAAGTGTTGATTCTGTAAGAACCAACACTTTTTATATGTAAAAAAGAAATAATAATTTTAAAAAATTATTATTTTTTAATTAGTAAATCCACTGTACTTCAATCATGTCACCCGCATAGGTAGTCCAATCATTTGGTGAAGTAGCATTAGGAATTAATGTAATCGTATTAGTAGCTGTAAGAGAATAATCTATAGCAGCTCTTAATTTTGCGCCATTTCTGTATACAGAGATTTTACTTATTGCTGTTCCCATTGCTAAACCAGTTGCAGTAACTGCAACATCACCGTCTGTACCAATTGGAAATTCTGCTTGTCCAGTTGATATTAAATCTGAAACTAACATTTTGTTAACTTCACCAGTAGCTTCATCTCTAATTAAAACAGTCCATCCAGTTTCTGTAGCAGCTGTACCAGCACCAGCAATAGCCACTGCGTTAGAACCAATAGATTCAGTAGTAGCAGCTGTTGCACCAGGTGTTGTTGTTCCGTTCACTAATTTTAAACCATCTAAAGAGAAAACTTTTCCGGTAGCATCTATATAGGTGTTATCAGATAAAGAACCTCCTAATTGCCAAGTAGAAACAATACCTCCATCTGGAGTAGCATCCGTAAGTAATGTTAAACCATTTTTTACTTGTAAGAATTTTTTAGTACCCTTGTTGTCTATTACTCTAATAGTACCATTAAGTGTTTGAGAAACACTTGCGTCTTGAGTTTTTGTTACATCACCTGAAATTTGTTGTGCATTAACGGCAGTTCCTACCATCATCATAAGACCTAATACGCCTAATTTTAAATAATTTGTTTTCATTTTTTTTAAATTTTAAAGTTTATACTAATTGATTATTTATTACTAATTTTTTTTACTTATTTTTTTTCATAGATTTTTATGGGGGTTTTTTTATGTTAATATAATTGTACAATTCTTATTTTATCGTCTTGGTAGCATTGTGCTTCGGGTTCTAATTTTATAGTTGTATTATTTACGGCTGTAAAATCGATTCGAACTCCGTTTCTATATACGTCTATTTTATCTACACTAGTTATTGCTAAAGGCGTTGTAAACTCTAATTGCCCATCTACAGCAAAAACAATTACTTGTTTTTTTTGTGTAAAAGAGGAAATAGATTTTTGTTTTAAAACCCCTGTATTTTTATCTATGACTACTAATTTGTCATCTATATTTGTACTTTCTTCTAAACCATCTATCGTTAAGGTATTAGTGTCGCTTGTTGTAATTATGGTTGGTTCAGTTAAATTACCACCTAATTTTATGCTATTACCGTCTGTGTAAAGACCATTTAAAGCATCCGTGTTTTTTGAAGATACCCAGTTTAAGCCATCAAAAACTTCTATGCAGCCACAAGTCTGATTCCAAACTTGATCTCCAATTACAGGATTTTTAAATTGTGTATCTCTGGTGTTATCATTATTTACAACTATAAGTCCAAATTCATTAGCTGGGTCAAAATCATCATTAACTGGAAGCCAATTTGTGCCATCCCAAATCATTAATGTTGGGTTTCTATGAGTACCAAAGTCAGTAAGCCAAATTAATTCTCCTAATGTATAAGGTTGTGTTAAGCTACCTAAAGAATTTACTATTTTTATATTACCGGTACCTGTGCCGTTTCCATTACCATTTGTAGGTTGAGGTATGTATAATATTTTTTGTGAGTCTAAAAAGACAAAGCCTTGGTTGTTGTTAAGAATATTTAACTCTACATTTAAATACTTTAGTTTTCCATCCCAATTAATATTACTAAAAGTATAATTAACAGGAGTTCCTTCACCTACAATTACAGAAACCATTCCATTTTTATCAGTAGTAATTGTATGTTCTTCTATGTATTCTATACCTGCTTCATTTGTTATTGTAAACCGCAAGGTAACATCTTCTAAACCTAAAGGAATGCTATTTTCTGAAACATTTGTTCCAGGAATTTGAATTTCTTCCGTATTTAAAATTAAGGCCTGGTAATTAAAACCAGGTGTTTGACCTAGCATAATTGAGCTAGAAGCCAAAAATAAAAAGAGCAGTATGTTATGTAAAAACTTCATATTCTTTTTAGAATCTTCTTTTATTTAACCTGGCAATATTAAAAAGTAACCCTATTGAGTATGCATTGGTATGTAATGAATACTTTTCTTCAATATTACTATCTCTATTGCTATCTCTAAAACTATCTGCTACATTATAACTTATATAGGTAGATATTTCATCAGAAATAACGTACTCGGCACTTAAACCTCTATGGTATCTAAGCAAAGTCCTATCAAAAGTTCGTTCTGTGTATAAGTTTGCAGTATTGTTATTATATCTTCTGGTTCCTGTTGTAAGAAAATCATAAGAAATATGTGTGTGTATCTGTAGTTTAAACCTAGGTTCGTTAACAATGGCAAAGTTTACACCTGTTTTTATTGTAACATAGCTTAAATTATACGTTGTTGGTATACTTATATTTCCCGCATAAAAACCCGTGTTAATTTGATATCTGTTGTAGCCAACCCCTAAATTCCATTTAAATCTATCTTCATATAATTTAAATCTAAAACCAGTTTCTAAAAAAACTTCTTGTGATTTTGAATAATTTAAGTCTAACGTGTTTTTACCTAAGTTGTTTTCATAATCTTTAAAATAGGCATTTTCAAAACCAGATTCTATATAAATTTGTTGTGCATTATTTATGTTTACCCAAAAGATAAAAAAGAATATAACACTATATGTAGTCTTGTTATTGAACATATTTATTATTCTGTTTTTATAATTTTTCGTGTAAACTTGTCTTTACCACTTTGTATACGTATCAAATAAGTACCAATAGTATAGTATTTCATTGGAATATGTATACTGTCTGTTGGGTTATATTTTTTAGAAAATAAAACTTTGCCATTTGTATCATAAATAAATATATGAATATTATGTTTGGTTTCTCTAGTAAAATTTATTTTTATATGATCTATAAAAGGGTTTGGTGAAATTACTAAATTTAGTGATTCATCAATAATTTCTATATCAGAGTTGTTGATTGTAAATATTTTAACATGATTTAAAAACCCTTGTTGTACAGTTGTTGTACCTGTGTTTTTTTTACCAATTATACTAGATTGCCCTATACTTTGTTGGATTTCGTAATTTTTTTTACTGTTAAAAACAGGATATACAGAAGTACTACCTACAGAAGTTATTGTAGATTTTAAAATAGTTGGATTTGTTTTTTGAGAATATAATTCTGTTACCAACAATAATATTAATAAAAAAAGTAGTTTTTTAATCAAATAAAAACGTTTTTTTATTTTAACACTTTCGTTTTAACCATATTAGGTTTTCTAGAGAATGTTAAAATATTTAAAACGAATGTAAACATTTTTTTAAAAATAACAAGGATTATTAATCAGCAATAAACTCTAACGCAACACCATTAATACAATGACGCTTTCCTGTGGTGTTTTTCGGTCCATCTCCAAAAGAATGTCCTAAATGACTACCACAAGTATTACATTTTAATTCTGTTCTTGCATAACCAATTTTATAATCTACATCTAGTTCTACATTTTTTTTGATAGCTCTATCAAAAGAAGGCCAACCAGATCGAGAATCATATTTGTATTGAGATTTATAAAGCGGAGTTTTACAAGCAGCACAAACATAAGTTCCTTTTGCTTTGTTCTTGTTTAAAGCACTCGAAAAAGCACGTTCTGTACCTGCTTCACGTAAAACATAATATTGATTAGGTGTTAATAGTTTTTTCCATTCAGCATTTGTTTTTTCAATACTATATGTTTTTTTTTCTTTGGATGAGGTTTGTGCTTTGCTAGAACAATTTATCAAAAAAAGAACAGCTATTAGGGAAAGTATATTTTTCATAATTTAATATTGTTTTTTTAATTTGACGAAAAATTTATGCAATGATTACAAATTTCATTTTCTTAAAAAAAATATTTTTTTGATAAAGATAGAATATGTAGTTTTATACATTGTAAAAAGATACTATAATAGTGACAATTTACAGATTTATGTGTCTTATTAATTAGTGATTATAAAAAATAAAAATAGATGAAAAAAATAGTTGTTTTAGTTTTAACCGTTTTCCTTTTTGTTGAATGCAGCACTGTACCAATTACAGGTAGAAGTCGTGTTAATTTTGTAAGTGATGCACAAGTATTACCATCAAGTTTTGCACAATATAGTAGTTTTTTAGAAGAAAATAAGTTGTCTACAAATAGTGCAATGTCTAACCAAATTAAAAATGTTGGTAAAAATATTTCTGCTGCTGTAGATCGTTTTATGAGAGCAAATAATATGGTTGCTGAAGCAGATTCTTACAGATGGGAATTTAACTTGGTAGATGATGAAACTGTAAATGCTTGGTGTATGCCAGGAGGAAAAGTTGTTTTTTATACAGGGATAATGCCAATTTGTGCAAATGAAAATGGTGTTGCTGCAGTAATGGGGCATGAGGTTGCACATGCTTTTGCAAAACACGGACAAGAAAGAATGTCTCAAGGACAATTACAACAATTAGGTGGTGTTGCTGTGGCATTAGGTACTTCTGGAAAAAGTAGCGAATCGCAACAATTATGGAATACAGCCTTTGGTATTGGTTCTGGTTTAGGAATGCTAAAGTTTAGTAGAGTGCATGAGCAGGAAGCAGATAGGTTAGGTTTGGTTTTTATGATTATGGCCGGTTATGATGGTAGAGAAGCTGCTGAGGTTTGGGTAAGAATGAGTCAGAATTCAGGAGGAAGTTCTCAGCCAGAAATGTTAAGTACACACCCTTCTAATGAGTCTAGAATACAAGATTTAAAAAACTATTTACCAACTGCAAAAAAATATGCAGCACAATACAATGCTAAATAATTAAATAAGAAATAAGAAAAGGAATAGATTTTCCTATATTGTAACCGTTCAAATAGCTATTTGAACGGTTTTTTTATATAAAAAATATACGATGTTAAAAATTGGAGATAAAAAATTAATTAATGCTTGGGCCTTTTATGATTGGGCCAACTCAGTATATTCTTTGGTGATAAGTACTGCTGTTTTTCCTATTTATTATGCTGGCTTAACTACCTCGGAAGGTTTTGCTAATGCAGAGGGTAAAATTGCCTTTTTAGGTACTTTATGGACGCCAACAACCTTATATAATTATGCGTTGGCTTTTTCTTTTTTAGTAGTGGCTTTTATTTCGCCCATGCTTTCTGGTATTGCGGATTTTGCAGGGAATAAAAAGAAATTTTTAAAAGGTTTTTGCCTTTTAGGATCATTATCTGTAATGTGTTTGTTCTTTTTTACAGGAAAAGATACATTGTGGGTTGGTATTGTTTTTACCATTTTAGCAAGTATTGGTTTTTGGGGAAGTATTGTTTTTTATAATGCCTATTTACCAGAAGTTGCGCTTCCAGAACAACAAGATAACGTAAGTGCCAAAGGTTTTATGTTAGGCTATTCCGGATCAATTTTACTATTGCTTTTGTGTTTGGTTTTAATTGAAACTAAGGTTTTTGGATTTTATGACAAGCAATTTGGTTCTCAGTTATCATTTGTATTAGTAGGTTTGTGGTGGTTGGGTTTTGCTCAAATTACCTATGCTAAATTACCAGATTCAGAAAAAACTACGTTACCAAAAGGGAATTACTTTATAAAAGGAATACAAGAAATAAAAAAAGTTGCAAAAGAATTGTTTGCTTATAGAGAGTTGAAATTATTTTTAATTTCCTTTTTTTTATTAAGTATCGGTGTGCAAACCATCATCTTAATGGCAGGTATTTTTGGTACTATATTAGGCTTAGAAACCTTAAACCTTATTTTAACAATTTTATTAGTACAGTTTGTGGGTATTTTTGGGGCATTTCTATTTTCTAGATTATCAAATAAAATAGGAAATATTAAAACCTTAAAAATAACGATTGCTATTTGGGGATTGGTTTGTTTTATTGGTTTTAATTTAACAAAAGATACGCCAAATATAGAAATATACTTTTACATTTTAGGTTCTTTAATTGGTTTGGTAATGGGCGCAATTCAGTCTTTAGCAAGGTCTACGTACTCTAAATTATTGCCTAAAACAGAAGATCATGCTTCTTATTTTAGCTTTTTTGATGTTACAGAAAAAATAGCTTTGGTTATAGGGATGGTTACTTTTGGTATTTTAAACTCTATAATTTCTATACAAAGTAGTGTATTGGCATTGGCTGTTTTCTTTTTGGCAGCTTTTATTGTTATAAGTCTCATAAAGAAAACGGAACATGTACGTTAAAAAAAATCACCATAAGAGTCTAAAATTATTTTAGAACCTTAAGGTGATTAATTTTGAATGCAAGAAATTGGTGTTTTATATTTTAAAATTAATTCCTAAAACGATATTTCTACCTTGATTTAAAATTTCGTCTGCTTTTAATCTAGATAAATGATCTATATATTTTTTATCTAAAATATTATTAGCTGATAAATTAGCCGAAAATTTAATGTTATTTATAGTAATATCGCCACCAAAACCAACGTTTAAGAGATTGTAGCTAGGAGATTCGGTTTCAAACTGACTAACATTATTTTGAGAGAATGTGCTTTTTAAGGTTAAGGAAGCATATCCTTGTTGCAGCCATTTTTTTACATCAAACTCGGTTCTTAATGTGTTTTTCCAAGAATTAGCAGGGATTAATGGTAAATAGTTACCATTATCTTGTTCACCTATTACTGTTTCAAATGAGCTTTCTAAATGCAACCAATCTAATGGATGTGGGTGTAAATGAAAACCAAATTCACCACCATACAATTTAGCATCTTCTTGCAAATACTCAAAAACAGGAGCTTCATCTTCAATTTCGCCAGTAGGAGAAATATAAATATAATCGTTTAATTGATTGTAAAAACCATTTGCAAACAACTCTATATGTTCTGTTTTGTATTCTAAAGAAAGATCGAATTGCGTGTTTTTTTCGTTGGTTAAATTAGCGTTCCCTTTTTCGAATCTACCCGTTCCGTGATGCACTCCGTTAGAAGATAATTCGGCTAAATTAGGTGCTCTAAAACCAGAAGCAACATTAATTCTTGCTGTAAAATTATCTGTTATGGCTGTTTTAAAACCTAAAGAAGTGGTAAAGCTGTTGTAAGATTTATCGATAGCTTCAAAAATATGAAGGTCTCCTTCGTGAGAAATTTCGTGTCTTTCGGTATCTATATTTCTGTTATCGTAACGCAGACCTGCTTGTAAACTATTTCTATTCCAAGAATAATTTGCTGTTGTAAAAACACCAAAATCGTTTATTATTGCATTAGGAATTAAGATTTCTTCACCAAAATTAGTATTTGTTTGATGTAAACCTTGCGCACCAGAAAGAATCTCTATGTTTCCTATTTTAGGAAAATGATATTTTACATTATAACTAAATGTTTTTAATTTCATTCTTAAAGCAGCTTCTTCGCCTTCTTCTTCATGATCATGGTTGTGGTCATCTTCACCTTCCTCATGTTCTTCTTCTCCTTCGTCGTGATGTTCTTCAAATTCTTGTCGGTCATTAAAAGTATAGCCTAAATCTAAATCTAATTTAGAATCTCCAATAAAAAAATGATTATGTGAGCTTAAAATATGATTATCGATAACTTGGTAAGGCTCTAAAAGTGATTTACTTGTAGATTGTTCTCCAATTCCTTCTTCTGGTAAACCAAGATTAGATCTGTTAAAATTATAACGAATTTCTGATGTAAAACTGTTTTTAGAATAGGCTACTCCCGTTTTTAAATCTTTTTCATTAAAGCGAGTGTTTGTAACTCTTTCTTTGGTTGGAATTTTATAATCAGAATGATTAGCGTACGTTCCTCTTGCTAAAAATTTCCAATTTTCTTTAGATAGTTTTGCTCCAATAGAAGTGTTTGTTCCTAATGTATTGGCAAAGTAACGATGACTAAAATTGATTTCTTCATCGTTTTCTGATGCAAATTTTTCGGGATTCAAGTATAAAACTCCTCCCAAGGCATCAGATCCATAGAGTAAGGAAGCTGGTCCTTTTATCACTTCTACACTACTAATACCTGCATCGTTAACACCTAATCCATGTTCACCTCCAAATTGCTGGTTTTCTAGTCTAATGCCCTGTGTATAGACTAAGACTCTATTACCGCTTAACCCTCTAATTACCGGTTTCCCTATAGAAGCACCTGTAGAAATTTGAGAAACTCCAGCAATGTTTGTAATTCCTTCTGCAAGTGTTGTAGCTCCGGTTTTGTGAATAGCTTTTGCGGATAGCCTTTCTATTTTCATTACATTTTCTGATTGTAACTTATTAAAAGGTGCAGAAATAATTACTTCATCCATCTTAAAAGCAGTTTCTTTTAATTGGATATTTAACACTACGTTTTCTGAGTTAAAATCAATAATTTTAGAAACTGTTTTAAATCCTAAATAACTAAAGTTGATTTTTATTTTCCTTTTTGGAATATTTTTAAGGATATAGGTTCCATCTTCTTTAGACGTGGTTCCTCTATGTAATTCTGGTGTGTTAATTTGCACGTCTGCTAAAGGATTATTGTGCATATCTGTAATTTTTCCTGAAAGGCTATTTTGAGCGTTCACAGAAAATCCTGCTACTAAAAGTAGCAGTTTTATAAATGTTTTCATGAAGTTTTATTTAACTGATTTAAAAAATATGTAATGTCATTTAAAATGACAATTCGGTTTTAAATAGTATAATAAGGAGGTCCTCTAGAAGTTTTTATAGATTGGCAAACCTCTTTAATTCTTTGAGGTTTATCAATAAAAATTGAAGTATAAAAATGTGTTGGAATTACATCTAAATTAGATGTAAAATCCATTGAAAAAACGGTTAAATGCTTGTGAAATTCTGCACAACTAAAGTGTTGTTCATGTATGTGGTGTTCTGTAACAGAAGTACACACAGTATGTTCATGATTTTCTAAATTATGAATAATCTCTATAGATGTTGGTAACATCAATAGTAAAAGAAAAAAAACGCTAAGTAGTTTTTTGAACAAAAGTTTTATTTTTTTCTAATTTTTAAATTCAGCATTTCTACACCTAAAGAAAATGCGATCGCAAAGTACAAATATCCTTTAGGAATAGCCCCAACAGTTTTGTTAAAAATTTCTGTATTTGATAAATGTGCGCTTTCTGTAATTAGCATAAATCCTATTAAAATTAAAAAAGACAATGCCAACATTTGAATAGTAGGGTTATTGTTTACAAAATTACTAATTGGCTTCGAAAAAAGCATCATAATTATAATAGAAACTATTACGGCAATAATCATTATAATTAAAGCGCCATCTATTCCGTTAGTCATACCAACTGCTGTTAAAATACTATCAAAAGAAAAAACAATATCAATAAGTATTATTTGAATAATAACATTTGTTAATGATATAACCTTCGGAGATTTTAATACTTCGTTTTCATTAGTATGTTCTACTTTATCACGGATTTCTTTAGTACTTTTATAGAGTAAAAAAAGTCCTCCTAAAAATAAAATGATACTTTGGCCTGTTAACCCTGTTTTAAACCAACCTATATTAATTTCTAAAAAAGGTTCTTTAAATGCAATTAAATAAGAAACACTAATTAATAGTGCTATTCTAGTAATCATTGCTAATGCTAGCCCTAAAAGGGTTGCTTTTCTTACTTGATGCTTAGGAAGTTTATTTGCAGATATGGATATGAATATAATATTGTCTATTCCTAAAATAATTTCTAGAAAAGTAAGTGTAAGTAAAGCCACCCAAGTATCAATATGTAGAAATATTTCCACTTTATTTTACTTTATATACGGTTCCGTCCTGCTTAAATTTGCTGAAACCAATTTTAGCAGTAAAACTATAAGAACTGTCTGTAACTTGAGTTATTTGCACGTAAATAGGATCTTTATCTAATTCCTTTTTTGGTGATTTCATTTTTAATGAATAGAAGAAATTATTTTTCCATTTGATATATAGTGTATCAATATGTTTAATTCTTTTTTCTGTAGTAATAGTATCATTAGAAATGCTTACTATTTTTTCATATTCTTCTATTTGCAGACTGTCTTTTCTAGTAACAATAGTTTTACTATAACCTTCTCCTGCAGGAATTTCGAAAACTCCTTTTTTAAATCGATCAGAATTGTCTTTCATTTCTGATTTACAAGATGTCAGAAAAAAGAGTAAAGAGAAAAGCGCAAAGAATATAAGCTTTCCTTTATTTAAATTAAAAACAGAAACTTCTATATTCTTTACGCTCATAATATTACTTTTTTTTAAAATTATATACCTGTATAATTAGCAGGTGTAATTGCTTTTAATTCTTCTTTAATTTCTAATGAAACCTCTAAAGTATCAATAAAATCTGCAATAGATTTCTGGTTGATTTTAGCATTTGTTCTTGTCAATCCTTTTAAAGCTTCATAAGGGTTAGGGTATGCTTCACGTCTTAAAATAGTCTGAATTGCTTCTGCAACAACAGCCCAATTATTTTCTAAATCATCTTCAAACTTTTGTTTGTTTAACAATAATTTGTTTAATCCTTTTAAGGTAGATGTAAAAGCAATAATTGTATGTCCAAAAGGTACACCAACATTACGTAAAACAGTACTATCTGTTAAATCACGTTGTAAACGAGAAACAGGTAATTTTGCAGAAAGGTGTTCGAAAATTGCATTTGCCAAACCTAAGTTTCCTTCAGAATTTTCAAAATCTATAGGGTTCACTTTATGAGGCATTGCAGAAGAACCCACTTCACCTGCTTTAATTTTTTGTTTAAAATAATCTGTAGAAACATAGGTCCAGAAATCTCTATCTAAATCTAAAATAATAGTGTTTATACGTTTTAAAGTATCAAAAAGAGCTGCTAAATGATCGTAATGCTCTATTTGTGTTGTAGGAAAAGAGTGGTGTAAACCTAATTTTTCTTGAACAAAAGTACTTCCAAATTCTTTCCAATCTATACTTGGGTATGCAACTTTATGTGCATTATAATTACCCGTTGCACCACCAAATTTTGCCGCACTTGGTATGTCATTTAATAAGTTGAATTGTGCTTTTAAACGCACAACAAAAACCTCTATTTCTTTACCTAATCTTGTTGGAGATGCTGGCTGACCATGGGTTCTTGCCAACATAGAAATGTCTTTCCACTCAATAACTAATTCTTGTAATTTTTCTAAAAGTTCAAAATAATGAGGAACATAAACATCATTCATTGCTTCTTTAATAGAAAGCGGAATAGCTGTGTTATTTATGTCTTGAGAAGTTAATCCAAAATGGATAAATTCTTTATGTGCCTGTAAACCTAGTGCATCAAACTTTTCTTTGATAAAATATTCAACAGCTTTTACATCGTGGTTTGTAATGCTTTCTATATCTTTTATTTTCTGAGCATCTTCTGTTGTAAAATCAATATAAATTTTACGTAAATCATCAAATAAATCGTTGTTAAAGTCTGCTAACTGTGGTAAAGGAATTTCACACAAAGCTATAAAATATTCAATTTCTACACGAACTCTGTATTTTATTAAAGCTTCTTCAGAGAAATAGTCTGCTAATTTTGATATTTTACCTCTATAACGACCATCAATAGGTGAGATGGCATTTAATTTTGTTAAGTTCATCTTTTAGTTATGTTGTTAATTGCAAAAATAGGCAAATAAACAGATTTATAAAGTCGATTTTTGATGTTTTTCTATCAATTCTAAAATGTATTTTCCACGAGCTTTACAACCTTTGCTTTCATGTATGATTTTAGAGGTTATTAGGTGTTTTAATTCTGGATGAATCCAATCGATTTCTAATCCAAAGAAATATAAAAAAGTCATTGTATAGGCTCTAACTGCAATTTTTTGAGGTGTAATTAACCAATCAAAACCCGTTTCTACAATGGTGTCTATATGTTTATTTGTAATTTTTTTTTTGATTTCGTTTTCATCTTTAGAATAATACGCAGTTGCTAGATGTTCACAAATTTTAGCACAAGGTCTAATGGCGCTATCAAATTTTACATTTTTAATTTCTGAAGTAAAAAAATCGAGATGTTGTAAAATCCATTCTAAATGATGATGTGTGCAAATCCACTCTAAAATCCAAGCAGCTTTTATAGAAACTTTATTTTCAACATCAAAAGTAATAACAATCAATTCCTTAAATAATTTCTGATTTTCTAATACAATATTTGCGACTCTTTGACGGTTTTCCCTTTTAGGGTTTGCCATATTATTGAGTTGTTCGGTAACGAAAAGTAGATTTGTTTTTGGCACTATTAATGTATATTTGCTTAAAAATTATTATGGAATGTTAAATATAAAAAGACTGTTTTTTATTTTACTGTTTTTTTCTTGTTTTTTTACAAGTGAAAAATTTAATGCGCAAGGTATTAATAGGTTAAATGCAAATAAAGAACGAGTGGGAGTTTGGAAAAAATACTACCCTAATAAAAGATTACGCTACACTGGTCAATTTAAAGACGGAAAAGAAGTAGGTGTTTTTAAATTTTATGATATTACAAGTTCTAAACACCCTGTTATTATAAAGACTTTTTTTGAAAATTCGGATTCTTTATATGTTCAATTTTTTACGTTAAAAGGTACCATAGAAACAGAAGGTGTTTTAGTGGGGAAAAAACGAGTTGGTAATTGGAAATATTTTTACTCTGATGGCACAATCATGTCAGAAGAAAATTATAAAGATGGTAAATTAGATGGTGCATTAATAAATTACTATCAAGATGGTAGGGTTACAGAATTTTCTACATACAAAAACGGTTTGTTAGATGGAGTTAGTAGTAAATATTCTAGTAAAGATATTCTAATAGAAGAAATTACTTACAAAAATGGTGTCTTAAACGGATTGGCAAAATATTTTGAATTAAATGGTCAGTTAAAAGAAACAGGTAATTATAAAGGCGGGTTACGCATGGGAAATTGGGAATATTATATGGATGGAGAAGTAGCTACTGAAAAAGAGCTAAAAGCAAAAAATTATTTTACTCGTAAAAAAGAAGATTGATTTTAAGGTTCATGGTGCATGGTGCAATGTTTATAGTTTAAATGTTGATAAATTTTAATGATTGTTAGACAGGGCCTGTAGAAGTCTTTTTATTCTTGCTAACTGCTAACTGCTAACTGCTAACTGCTAACTGCTAACTGCTAACTGCTAACTGCTAACCACAGGATAAATCAAAACAATGATTACATCAATTCTTTCAATCTATAAAACCATTTCTTATTTGTACCTTTGCATCCTTAAAAATTTAAAATGAAACGAGTAGTTGTTGGTCTTTCTGGTGGTGTAGATTCTAGTGTAACCGCACATTTATTAAAAGAACAAGGATACGAAGTTATTGGGCTTTTTATGAAAAATTGGCACGATGACTCTGTAACCATTTCAAATGAATGCCCTTGGTTAGAAGATTCTAATGATGCAATGATTGTTGCAGAAAAGTTAGGTATTCCTTTTCAGGTTGTCGATTTAAGCAATCAATACAAAGAACGTATTGTAGATTATATGTTTGATGAGTATAGTAAAGGTAGAACGCCAAACCCAGATGTGCTTTGTAATAGAGAAATAAAGTTTGATGTTTTTATGGACATTGCTTTAAAGTTGGGGGCAGATTATGTTGCTACAGGTCATTATTGTAGAAAAGGAGAAGAAATTATAGATGGTAAACCCGTTTATAAATTATTAGCGGGTAAGGATGTTAATAAAGATCAATCTTATTTTTTATGTCAATTGTCTCAAGAACAATTAACAAAAGCATTATTCCCAATTGGCGAATTAACAAAGCCTGAAGTAAGAAAAATAGCCAAAGAAGCAGATTTAATTACGGCAGAAAAGAAAGATTCTCAAGGTTTATGTTTTATCGGTAAAGTTCGTTTACCAGAGTTTTTACAGCAAAAATTAGAACCCAAAAATGGAGTAATTGTAACAATTCCTTCGGATTTTGAGCAGTACACAAAACAACCTCCGGTATTTGAAAACAAAGAAGCAGAACTTGCTTATTACGCAACAAAATTTTCTTACAAGAAAGAAGATGGTAAAGTAGTTGGTAAACATCAAGGCGCACACTATTTTACAAAAGGACAACGTAAAGGTTTAAATGTTGGTGGTACAAAAGAAGCTTTGTATGTGATAGAAACCGATGTGGTAGAAAATGTAATTTATGCTGGTGAAGGAAAAAATCACCCAGGTTTATATAGAAATGTGTTGTTTGTTTCTAATGAAGAAATGCATTGGATCCGTAAAGATTTAACATTAAAATCTGGAGAAACTATGCAAGTAGATGCTAGAATTAGATACAGGCAACCTTTAGAAAATGCTACCTTACATAAAGTAGAAACAGGTTTGTATGTAGAGTTTGAAAACAAGCAATCTGCCATACAAGAAGGTCAGTTTGTGGCTTGGTATATCAATGAAGAATTATTAGGTTCTGGAGTAATTTCTTAAATAATTTATAAAAATCATAAAAAAGTAGTAATTTCGAAATATGAAGAAATTACTACTTTTTTTATTTATAGCTACTTTTTTTAACGCTACGGCCCAAGAAGACGCATGGGTTTTCTTAAGAGACAAACCAAACCAAGCTACTTTTTTAGAGAGTCCTTTAACAATGCTTACGCAAAGAGCATTAGACAGAAGGTCTAAATTAAATATCCCTCTAGATATTAAAGATGTACCTGTTGATGAAAATTATTATAATAAGATTAAGAATGATGTAAACATCACTGTTTTAGCTAAATCTAAATGGTTAAATGCAATTCATATTAAAGGTGAAGTTGGTAATATTAATAATTTATTAGCTACCTATAGTTTTATCGATCATATAGAATTTGCTAATAAATCTTTAAATTTAAATGCTAAATCAAAAGGAAAAGCAATAAAACCTAATCATTATAATAAGTTTAAAGAAACGCTAACCGATTTTAATTATGGTGCTACCGATAATCAAATTAAAATGCTACATGGAAATTATTTACATGAGCAAGGTTTAACAGGTGCAGGTCAAATAATAGCAATTATAGACGCAGGTTTTCCTAACGTAAATACTTTAGAAGCTTTTAAAAGAATTAGAGATAACAATCAGATTTTAGGAGGCTACGATTTTGTAGAAAGAAGTGATGATTTTTATACAGGAGATAGTCATGGAACTCATGTATTATCAACAATTGGCGGTTATTTAGAAAACCAGTTTGTAGGTACTGCACCAGATGCTTCTTTTTATTTATTTAGAACAGAAAATGCGCCTGTAGAAGTCCCTTTAGAGGAAAGTTTATGGGTAGAAGCTGCAGAAAGAGCAGATAGTTTGGGAGTTGATGTTATTAATACTTCTTTAGGATATACAACTTTTGATAATCCGGACTATAATTATACGTATGCAGATTTAGATGGTAAAACTACATTTATTTCTAGAGGAGCAGAAATTGGTGCTTCTCGTGGTATGCTTTTAGTAAACTCAGTGGGTAATGACGGAAATGGATCATGGAAATATATGGGAGCGCCGGCAGATGCAGCTTCTGTAATAAGTGTTGGTGCTGTAGATGCATCAGAAAATATTGTTAGTTTTAGTTCTTTCGGACCAACATCAGACGGAAGAATAAAACCCGAAATTTTAGCCAAAGGAGCAAGTGCAGCGGTAATTAATTATACCACAGGTGGCATTGCAAGTTCTAACGGTACGTCTTTTTCGTCACCAATTATGGCAGGATTAATTGCGTGTTTAAATCAGCATGAAGGTTTTCTTTTAAAAGCATCATCATCAAAAGCAACCACAAATAATTTTAATACGTATTTAAAACAAGCTGTTTATGAGTCTGCAGATAAATTTAATGCTCCTACAGATCAACATGGTTATGGAATTCCGAATTTTGAACTAGCATTAAAAACCTATATAACTAGTTTATCTGTTTTAGACGATACTAATATCAACGTAAATGTGTATCCAAACCCTGCTAAAAACCAACTATTAATTTCTACAGATGCTTTAAATTTTACAATTAAAATATATACGATGCTGGGTAAAAAGGTGCTAGAAAAAACAGTTTCAAGCTCTAAAGTTGTTGATGTTTCTTTTTTAGAAAGCGGTGTTTATTTACTTAAAATATCTAAAGGAAATCAACAAAAAACGATAAAGCTGATGAAACAATAATGGGAAATAAAATTACAGAATTATTTAATATTGAGTTTCCAATTGTTCAAGGAGGTATGATTTGGGTTTCTGGATGGAAATTAGCATCTGCCGTTTCTAATGCTGGTGGTTTGGGCTTAATTGGTGCAGGATCTATGTATCCCGATGTTTTAAGAGAACACATTCAGAAATGTAAAAAAGCAACCGATAAACCTTTTGGGGTTAATGTACCTATGTTATATCCTGATATTGAAAAATTAATGGATATTATTATTGAAGAAGGCGTTAAAATTGTTTTTACTTCTGCAGGAAATCCTAAAACTTGGACGATTTTTTTAAAAGAAAAAGGAATTACGGTAGTACATGTAGTAAGTTCTGTTAAGTTTGCTTTAAAGGCGGAATCTGCTGGTGTGGATGCTGTTGTTTGTGAAGGTTTTGAAGCTGGTGGACATAATGGGAGGGAAGAAACAACCACGTTTACATTAATACCAATGGTTAAAGAGCAGGTTAAAATCCCCGTAATTGCTGCTGGCGGAATTGGAACAGGACGTGGAATGTTAGCTGCCATGGTGCTGGGTGCAGATGGAGTACAAATAGGAAGTAGGTTTGCTGCATCAGAAGAATCTTCTGCGCATATTAATTTTAAAAACACCATTATTGATGTTAAAGACGGTGATACGCAAGTAACTTTAAAAGAGTTAGCGCCTGTAAGATTGGTAAAAAATAAGTTTTACAATGCAGTACAAGAGTTATATAAACACAATCCATCAACAGAACAAATAAAGGAATTGTTAGGCAGAGCTCGTGCTAAAAAAGGAATGTTTGAAGGAGATTTAGAAGAAGGAGAGTTAGAAATTGGACAAATTGCAGGGGTAATTAATAAAATAAAATCGGCTAAAGAAATCATAAAAGAGATTATTGAAGAATTTGATTCAATTAAAAAAGGAATTATGAGTGTTTAAATTGTGTTTTTTTTAAGGAAAACAACAATTTTATTTCATTTTTAAATTATTGGCATTATCTTTGCAATTCAATTAACGTTGTTAGGAATGAATTTAACAACACAATATTTTTTTATTATGACTAAAGGTACCGTAAAATTTTTCAATGAATCTAAAGGATTTGGATTTATCACTGAAGAAGGAAACAACACAGAACATTTTGTACATGTCTCAGGATTAATCGATGAAATTCGTGAAAACGATGAAGTTGAATTTGACTTACAAGATGGAAGAAAAGGATTAAACGCAGTAAACGTAAGAGTATTATAATATATTTATTACTAGTTAATTTTTTATCTAAAAGCCTATCAATTTTTTTTGATAGGCTTTTTTATTTTTTAAGTGTTTTTTTTATAGTTGTTTATCGAAAAATTTTTCGTCTGTTTTAAAGCTGTTTACATTTCTAATTTTAATTTATTTTTATAAAAATATATTTATACAATATTTTATTTTATTATTCAACTATTGGTATTACATTTGCAACTCAATAAATGTTGTTAGTAATTAAATTAACAACACAATAAATTTTATTATGAATAAAGGTACCGTAAAATTTTTCAACGAATCTAAAGGATTTGGATTTATCACTGAAGAAGGATCAAACAAAGAACATTTTGTACATGTGTCAGGATTAATCGACGAAATTCGTGAAAACGATGAGGTTGAGTTTGACTTACAAGATGGTAAAAAAGGATTAAACGCAGTAAACGTAAGAGTATTATAATATATATTTATTACTAGTTAAATTTTTATTTAAAAGCCTATCAATTTTGATAGGCTTTTTTTATTTTAGTACTTTAAAATATTAGTTATGATAGACGGAAGGCAAAGAAAGAATGTTGAGATTGGTTTATTTGTAGAAATTGTGCAAAAACCGCATCAAAGAAGTGGAGAATTAACAGAAGGTGTTATAGCAAAAATTCTAACTAAATCTCAAAACCATCCGTATGGAATTAAAGTTCAGTTAGAATCTGGGTTGGTAGGCAGAATTAAAAATATTATTGAATAATAGTATTCTTAGTTCACCGGTATTTTAATTTCGTATACTTTTCTACTTTTATTATTCAGGTTATTTTCTCTTAACCAAGGGTTATGAATTTTGAATTCTTTATAATTCATCCCGAATTTTTTAGCAAAATGAGTAATATTAGAAATAGCAGTATCCACTTTAATCGTTCTCGTTTTTTCTAAAGTATATAAGTCTTCATTCTCAAACACAAAACCATACTTTTTAGGGTTAGAAATTACTTCCTTTAAGGCAATAATTCTTAAAACATATCTTTCTGTTTCATTAGGTAATTTAGCATCATAATAATTATCTACTTCTTGGGTTTCTAGCCTTTTACTAACGCCATAGTTACCTGCATTATAAGAAGCTGCAGCTAAGGTCCAAGAGTTAAAACGCTCTTTAGATTTTATTAAATACTCGGCAGCAACTTTAGTAGATTTTTCTATATTATAACGTTCGTCTACATTGCTATTAATTTCTAAACCATATTCTTTACCTGTAGCTTTCATAAAATGCCACATACCTGCTGCACCTGCAGAAGAAGTTTCATCTATAAAAGCACTTTCTGCCAACGCTAAAAATTTAAAATCGTCTGGTAAACCATATTTTTTAAGTAAAGGTTCTAAAACAGGAAAGTACTTATTAGCTCTTTTTATAAGTAATAACCCATTAGATTGCCAATACGTATTTACTAACAATTCTCTTTCCATTCTTTCTTTAACATCAGGTATTTCTAAAGGCACTCTTTCTCCTGCAAGATTTAAATTAGTTGGTAGCTTTAAAGCTTTTATTTTATATGTTTTTGACGTACTTGTTTCTGGGTCTGTTTCATTTTTATTGATGGCATTAAAAAATAAAAAAGTTACTATTAATACGCTAAGTAATGAAATGAAACGAAATGATTTACTCATAAGATTATAATTTTTTTGTTTTAAAAATAAGAAAAGACACTAGGTTTAACAACTTAAAAGAGTGTCAATAATTTTAGATATTCTTTTTGCTTTAGTGATAATCATAACATGGCTACCACCTTCAATTTTTATGCAATTATCGATGTTTTTTATAGGAAATACATGGTCATCGGTTCCATGAATATGCGTAATATTTAAATTTTGTGCCGTTTGTTGCCATTGAACAACATTACTAATAGACCAATTTAAGTATAATTTACTTCTAACAGAAAGATATTTTTTATAAATGTCAGCTCTTTTTTTTAAGGATTTTCCTAAAAAATATTGGGCATAATCTTCAAAGTTAGAAACCACTTTTGTTGGAAATAATTTGTACGCTTTTGTAAACTTTACAAATTGATATCTTTTTGGAAGCTCTTCGTGATGTTTAACACTAGAAATGATAATAACTTTTTTTGTTTTTAGATATTTACTCATTTCTTGTACCATAATTCCCCCAAAAGAAACACCAATTAAAACAGGGTTTTCCGCTTTAACTTCTTCGCTCATTCTCATGGCATAATTTGCAATAGTTTCTTCTATTGCAATGGGCGTTATCCATTTTAAATAATGAATATCATATTTATCTTCGGATAATTCTAGGTTTTCAAAAATTTCTGGACCAGCTGCTAAACCTGGTACCAAGTATATAGCAATCTTTTTCATGTCGTTTTTTTTAGCAATTTTTATGCTGTAACTTTATTCTTTTCAAAATTAAATCTTACCAAACCATCTTCATCAATTTTAGTAAGTGTTATAGCATGTAGGGTATTTACTAATTCCGGATTCCAAGGTGTTTTAACCTTAACGTAGTTTTCTGTAAAACCGTGTATAAAACCTTCTTTATTTTCGTTTTCAAATAAAGCAGTAACTGTATTACCTATTTGGCTTTCATAAAAAGAACGTCTTTTCTTTGCAGACAAACCACGTAACATTTTACTGCGCTTTGCACGTACTTTTTTAGGTATTACACCATCTAAATGTACCGCTTCTGTATTTGGTCTTTCAGAATACGTAAAAACATGTAAATACGAAATATCCATTTCGTTTAAATAATTATAAGTTTCTAAGAATAACGCATCTGTTTCACCAGGAAAACCAACAATAACATCTACACCAATACAAGCATTTGGCATTACTTCTTTAATTCTAGTAACTCTATTTGTATACGTATTGGTTAAATACCTACGTTTCATTTTCTTTAATAATTCATCACTACCAGATTGTAAAGGAATATGAAAATGCGGAACAAAAGAAGTAGATTTTGATACAAAATCAATGGTTTCGTCTTTTAATAAATTAGGTTCTATAGATGAAATTCGCAAACGATGAATACCGTCTACGTTATCTAATTCTTTTACCAACTCTAAAAAAGTATGTTCGTGTTTTTTATTACCAAATTCACCTTTACCGTAATCGCCAATATTAACACCGGTTAAAACAATTTCTTTAATTCCTTTTGATGAAATTTCTTTGGCATTTTCAATTACGTTTTCTAAAGTATCACTTCTAGAAATTCCACGTGCTAAAGGTATTGTACAGTAAGTACATTTATAATCGCAACCATCTTGTACTTTTAAAAATGCACGAGTTCTATCTCCAATAGAGTAAGAACCTACATAAAAATCGGCATCAGAAATTTCACAAGAGTGCACCTCACCAACATTATTCTTTGTTAAATCGTTTATATAACTGGTAACATTAAACTTCTCTGTAGCACCTAAAACTAAATCTACTCCATCTACAGCAGCTAATTCTTCTGGTTTTAATTGAGCATAACAACCAACAGCAATTAAAAAAGCATCATCATTTTTCTTTAAAGCATTTTTTACAATCGTTTTAAAGCGTTTATCTGCATTATCTGTAACAGAACAGGTATTTATAACATAAACATCTGCTGCTTCTTCAAAATCTACACGTTCAAAACCTTCACTCACAAAATTACGAGCAATGGTAGATGTTTCCGAAAAATTCAGTTTACATCCTAAAGTGTAAAAAGCTACTTTTTTATCTGCATTCATTCTTGTACATTTAAGGATTGCAAATTTACAATATTATTGATGATTTTTGAAACCGAAAGACTAATTGTTAGAAGACTTCTTTTTGAAGATTTAAATGCATTTCATAGATTAGAAAGTAATCCTCTTGTTTTAAAATATGCAACAGGAGTTGTAAAAAACTTAAATGAAAATAAAGAAGAACTAAGAGCATTAATTTCTAATTATAGTAAACCTAAAAATGATTTTTGGATTTACGCTATCCAAAGAAAATCTGACGATAAATTTATAGGAACAGTTGCCTTGGTAAAAGACAATTTAGATGATGAAATAGGGTATCGGTTTATAGAGAAATTTTGGAATTTAGGGTACGGAGCAGAAGTTTGTAAAGGATTAATCTCTTTTTGTAAGCATTTAAAAATGATAAAAATTATTGCTTATGTTGTTGATCAAAATATAGGATCTGTAAAAATATTAGAAAACAATGGGTTTAAGGTTGTTAAGAAATTTATGAATGATGAGAATCAACTAGAAACAAAATACAGATTAAAATTATAGCCTTTAGAAGTAAAGCAGCTTTAAAATATTTTTTATATTGATTTTGTATAACTATGAATAAAATTGAAAAAACAGCGGTTTGTATTATTGGTGCAGGACCTTCTGGTACAGCCACTTCTATAGAATTGTCAAAACTAAAAATTCCGCATTATATTATTGATAAAGCAACTTTTCCTAGAGATAAAACTTGTGGAGATGGTTTAATTTTATACGCCTATAAGGCGATGAAACTTTTGGGAGATGATTTATTTGCTAGTTTTTTAAAACATCCAAAGTTTATACATAGCAAAAAAATTAGTCTGCACTTAAACAATCGCTCTAAACTAGAATTTAAAGAAAGTGATGATAGAGACATGATTATATCGTATGCAAAGCGTATAGATTTTGATCAATTTTTGGTAAGTCATTTATCAGATACTTATGCCAGTCAACATTTTGGAAGCGGAGTTAAAGAGATTAAAGAGGTATCAGATGGTGTTTTTATCAAATTAAAAAATGGTAAAGAAATACTGTCTAAATTTGTAGTGGGGGCAGATGGAGCTAAATCTATTGTTGCTAATAAATTGGCGCATAATAAAACAGATAAAAAATATGCATCAACTTTTGTGAGTGTGTATTTTAAAGATGTAAAAGATTTACCTATTGGAAACACTGCAGAAGTTCGGATGATTTATAAAAAAATGTTGTTATTTTTTTATGTTTTTCCTTTATCCGACGGACAAGTAAATATTAGTTTGGGAGGGCGTGCAGATCATATTAAAAAATATGGAATTAATTTAGTGGATGAAATTCAGTATATTTTAAAAACCCACAAAAAGGTTAAAACTAAATTTAACCATGCTACTAAAGTGAGTAATTGGAGAGGTTGGTCTATTCCATTTCACTTTGGAAACAACAAAACTTCTGGAAATCGATTTTTATTAGTGGGAGATGCCGCTGGTTTAGCAAATGCTTTTTATAAAGAAGGTATAGGTACCGGAATGATGTCTGGTATTATTGCTGCAAAAAGTATAAAAAGATGTTTTACAAATGATGATTTTTCTGAATTGTCTTTAAAAAAATATGATGAGGATCTTAAAAAAGAATTTGGTAGACTTTTAAAATTTAGTCATTATGCTTTAAGAGTGGCAAAGTTTAAAGGCTTCTTTTTAACAATGGCCTATTTGTTAAAGAAAAAAGTAGAAAGCAAAACTTATAAAATTATAGAAAAAAGAAGTTATTAATAAACTTACCAGTTAATTCTAGAAAGAATAGGGAAGTGGTCAGAATATTTTTCTGTAAAGGTTGTAAATTGATTAATAATTGCATTTTCATCAGTTAAAATAAAGTCTATTCGCATAGGAAACCAATAGTTATATGTTTTTCCAAAACCTTTACCAGACGCTGTATATGCATCTTTTTTGCCTTTTAAAATTTGATTATATACCCATGAATAACTAGTGTTATTAAAATCGCCACAAATTATCTTTTTTCCTTTCCATTGTTTTTCGTGTGCCAAAAATTTTACGGTTTGTGTTGCTTGTGTTTTAAAAGAATTACTAATTCTTTCTACTAATTTTTCTGAATTTTCTTCACCAAAATTTTCTTCTTCAGGTTTTATTCTTAAAGATTCTAAGTGAATATTATAAATTCTAATGGTGTCTTTTTCTTTTAAAATATCAGCATAAATAATATTATTACCCACGCTTTTTAAGTCTAAAGAACCAGTATTTATAATCTTATATTTAGAATAAATAGCCATTCCGTATTTATTACTATTAGGACGATATTTTATAAATTTATGAGGATAATTTAATTTGTTTTTTTTACTATGATAATATTCTTGTATAACAAGAACATCTGGGGCTTTAGATGCAATAAATTTATAACCATCTGGCGTTTTAGATTCTTTCTTTTTGTGAAAAAGATCAAAACTTTTTACGTTATAGCTCATTACTTTTAAATCATTGTTAAAAGCAGAAGAATTACCCGATATTTTATAAAAAGGTGCTGAAAAAAAACAACCAATTATTAAAACTGTAATAGATAAAAGAAACTGTTTTTTTAGTTTAAGTAACCAGTAGATTCCAAAAAATAGATTCAAAATCATTAAAAAAGGTACAAAAAGACTTAAAACTGCAAAAAACGGAATTCTAGCTGGAGATATAAAATGAAGTACATAAGATAACAACAGTATTGTTGCCAAAACTGAGTTTATGATATATAAAAGCTTATTTATGGGGGATAAGTTCTTCATATTATTTTCTTCCTTGTTTAAATAAAAACTCCTTTTCTTCTTTGGTTAAAGTATCATATCCAGATTTACTTATTTTATCTAAAATACTGTCTATTTGTTGTTGGTTTAACGAAGTGTTTTTAGTTGAACTAGTTGTTTTCTTTGCTGATTTGTAAACAGTTTTTAGCGGTTTCTTTTTTGTTGAAAAAATAGTAGATACTTGTTCCCAAAGTTTTATTTCTTTATTAGATACCTGATTTACATATAAAAAACCAAATAAAGCGCCTCCTAAATGGGCAAAATGCCCTCCAGCATTTCCGCCAGATAACGCTAAAATATCTAAACCAACCCAAACGGCGGCAAAGTGCCATAGTTTTACAAAACCAATAAAACGTACTTTAAGTTGATAATTAGGCATGTACGTTGTTATACCTATAAAAATTGCTGAAATTCCGGCAGAAGCACCAACTAACATTGAGGATTGTCCTTGAAATAACGGAAAATAATTTAAACTAACCATAAATAAGAGACCTCCAAAAAAGGTTCCTAAAAGGTAAAAAGTTACTAATTGTTTCTCTGTAAAGTATTCTACAAACAAGTTACCTATAAAATATAAGGTGATTAAGTTTAAAAGGATGTGTAAAAAATCTGCATGTAAAAAACCATAAGTAATAAGTGTCCAAGGTTTATATAACAGAGAAGAGAAGTTATCATCTAAAGAAAACCACTCTACAACCCAATTAATTTGTCCTTTATACAGATCTTGAAAAACAGAAATAAGTAACGTAAATATAAACACAGCAAGGTTTATGTAGATTAACTTTTCTACAATATTTCCGCTATTATACCGTGATTTTATGTTGTCTATAAAACTCATTAATATGTTTTAAATTGATTTTTTTTCCAATACCAAGCAATAATAAAACCGATTAAAGCACCCCCAATATGAGCAAAATGTGCAATATTACCAATAGAGTATTTTGTCATTCCAAAGAACAAATCACCTAAAATCATTACAGGAATAAAGTATTTTGCAGCGATTGGAACAGGGAAAAAGATCAATGCTAATTTGGCATCTTTAAAGTAGATTCCAAACGCAACTAAAACTCCATATATTGCACCAGAAGCTCCAACTGCAGGTGTATGATACAGACTGTAGAATTTAACCATTCTTTCATTAGACAATGTAATTCTAGCATCATTATAACTCCCCAAATTTAAAATATTCTGAATGTCACCTGCTGTAAGTCCGAAATTTGCTAATTGCTCATAAATACCATTAAATTGATAATAGTTAACTAAAGTATAAATTAATCCAGCTCCTAATCCTGCAGAAAAATAAAAGAATATAAATTTCTTTTTTCCCCACATTTGTTCTAAAGGTGTACCAAAAGCCCATAAACCATACATGTTAAACAAAATATGACTAAAGCTACCGTGCATAAACATATGGGTAACATATTGCCATATTCCAAAATGTTCATTTTCTGGAAAATGTAAAGCTAAAACATTTGTAAAATCTAACTTTAAAAGTTGCGGCGCAACAAATACAATCACATTAATAATGATTAAATGTTTTATAGCACCTGTAATTTTGTTGTTCATTTTTAACTGTTAAATAGATTATCTATTTCGTTTAATGTTAGTGTTTTAAAAACGGGTTTTCCAAAAGGAGAAACGGTAGGTTCTTTGCAAGAAAATAAATCATTTACCAAACCTTCTTGTTCTTTTTCAGAGAGTTGTGTACCTGTTTTTATAGATAATGTTTTAGCAAATGATTTTGCCATTACATCAAAATGACTAAAACTTGCACCGGGTACTTCTAAATCGATATCACTTAATAACTCTTCTAATATAATAGTTATTTTACTTTCTGTAACCGAAACCGGAATTCCTTTTATAGTAACACTGTCTTTTGTAAATTCATCAAAAGAAAAACCAGCATTTTCTAATTCGGTTTTTATCGTGTAAATCATTTCTATTTCTGCGGATGAGTAAGAAATTTTAACAGGAAACAATAATTGCTGACTGTTAGCTTCTTTTACAGTAATACTTTCTAAAAACTCTTCATACAAAATACGCTGATGCGCTAATGATTGATTAATTAAAACCACACCAGATTTTATAGAACTTAGTAAATATTTACGCTGAATTTGAAATGTTTTTTGCGTTTTTATTTCTTGCTGATTGTCAAATAATTCAGACTGTTTTTCTTCATCCGTAATGGCCACAGAAGTGTATAGAGATTCCCAACTTTCTGTTTGTGGTTCTCTTTTAAACGGTGTGTGAATTTGTTTTGTAGCTTCTTCTTTAAACGGATTAAAATCCGGATCAACAGAAATTCTAGGCGTTTTTGTTGATGTTGTTTTTGTGTTTAAATGATACGGTGTGTCTAAGTTAGCATCTCTATTAAAATCTAAAAGAGGCGCTACATTATATTGCCCTAAACTATGTTTTACAGTGGCTCTTAACATTGCATACAAAGCCTTTTCATTATCAAACTTTATTTCTGTTTTTGTAGGATGAATGTTAATGTCTATAGTGTTTGCAGGCACTGTTAAGTATAGGAAATAAGAAGGATGCGAACCCTGTTCTAGCAAACCATCAAAAGCATTTACAACGGCATGGTTTAAATACGAACTTTTTATAAAACGATCGTTTACAAAAAAGAATTGTTCGCCTCTTTTTCTTTTAGAAAATTCTGGTTTTGCAACAAAACCTTCTATACCAACAATGTCTGTTTGCTCGTTTATAGGAACTAATTTTTCATTCATTTTAGTACCAAAAACACTTACAATACGCTTTCTTAAATTGCTTCCTTTTAAATGATAGACTTCATTGTTATTATGATGCATTAAAAAAGAAATTGTTGGGTGCGCTAAGGCAACTCTTTGAAATTCATCAATAATATGACGGGTTTCTACAGTATCCGATTTTAAGAAGTTTCTTCTTGCAGGGATATTATAAAACAAGTTTTTTACAGCAATACTTGTTCCTTTATTGGTAGAAATAAAATCTTGTGATACAATTTTACTTCCTTCAATTTTGATAGAAGTACCCAATTCTTCATTGTCTTGCTTTGTTTTTAATTCTACATGTGCAATGGCAGCAATAGACGCTAAAGCTTCTCCTCTAAAACCTTTTGTGCAAAGGTTAAACAAGTCTTCTGCTTTCTGTATTTTAGAAGTTGCATGACGCTCAAAAGACATTCTTGCATCTGTAGCGCTCATTCCTTTTCCGTCATCAATTACTTGAATTAACGTTTTACCGGCGTCTTTTAATAATAATTTTATGTTGGTTGCTCCAGCATCAATTGCATTTTCTAATAACTCTTTTACAACAGAAGCAGGACGTTGAACGACTTCTCCTGCAGCAATTTGGTTTGCAACATGATCTGGTAATAGTTGAATAATATCAGACATTAATTTCTCTTGAAAATAGATAAATCGAAATCTATGATGTATAAAAATACAAGGACTAAAATTGCGATGATGATAAAAAGTGTTTTATTTACGCCTTTATCTGAGTTTTTTAAGTCATCAATAGCGTCACCGAATTTACCTTTAATACCTTTATTTTTACCAGCAGTTTTTCTAAATTGATCTAGTTTGTGTTCAATTTTATAAGGATTTCCTTCTCCTTTGTAATAGCGAGGTTGGTAATCAAATTTATTATGTGTACGTTTTAAGAATCCCATAGTTTTATAGTTTTTGGTTCATAAAGATTTAGAAAAAATCAACAATTGTACCAAAGGTATAAGTGTTTCAAATTTACAGAATTATACTTAATCTCTCAAAGAAACCTGTTAAAAGTATTCTTAAAATTTTAGCGGTTTAAAAAACATCCTACAAGGTTATATAACCTTGTAGGATGTTTTTTAAATTAATCTTAGGTACTAATAATTATACAATCTTAAAATTACGTGTACAGAATTAGCTGTCTTTTAATAACCAATACTTTCAGAAGTGGTATCAATATTTTTAAGAGCAGCCATCTTTATGGCAGCCACAGCACATTCGGTTCCTTTGTTACCTAACTTACCGCCAGACCTATCTAAAGATTGTTGTTTTGTATTATCTGTTAATACACAAAAAATTACAGGAACATCGTATTTTACATTTAGATCTACAATACCTTGGGTAACACCTTCACAAACAAAATCGAAATGTTTTGTTTCTCCTTGTATTACATTTCCAATAGCAATAATAGCATCAACTTGTTGAGAGGCAATCATTTTTTTGCAACCATAAACGAGTTCAAAACTCCCAGGAACATCCCAAGAAATTATGTTTTCTTTTGTAGCACCGCAATCTAATAAAGTTTCAATTGCACCTTTTTGTAAATTCTTTGTAATTTCTGGATTCCATTCAGAAACAACAATCCCAAATCGAAAAGGTTTCGCATTTGGGATTGTTGCTTTATCGTAAATAGATAAATTGGTTGTAGCCATTTTTTTTAATTTTTAGTAGCAGCCTTCAGTCAGTTATTTACTGCTAACTGCTACTGTTTTTACTGCGAACTATTTTAGTTAGCGTATTTAGCTGCTGCTATATATTTTTCTATATCTCTACCTTGATCAGATTTAGAATAGTTTTCTTTAATTTTTGTAAATAATGATTCTGCTTTACTAAAGTTCTTTAACTCCATAGCAGTTTGTCCTGCTTTAAATAAATATAAAGGTGATGTAAAATCATTATTCTTTTTATTAGCAGCTTTTTCATAATAGTCTAAAGCATCATCTAATTGATTAATGTCTGCAAAAGCATCTCCTATTGATCCTATAGAAACAGGTCCTAGCATTTCATCATCAGAATTAAATTTACTCAAAAATTCAATTGCTTTGTCATATTTCTTCATTTGTAAGTAAGAAACACCTGCGTAATAGTTTGCTAAATTACCCGCATCTGTACCACTAAATGAGTCTGCAATGTCTAAGAAACCATATTTTCCATCTGCACCTTCTAAACCTAACGTTAATAAAGAGTCAATTCCAGAACCAGCAGTTGAAGCTTCATTAAAATATTTTCTAGGAAAAGCCAATTCATTAGAAGCTTCTAATTCATTTGGTTCTACTACATATTTGTTATAACCTAAGTATCCTAAAAAGATAACAACAACTGCTATCAAAGCAAAGAACAAAGGTTTGTTGTTTTTCTCAATCCATTGTTCAGATTTAGAGGCAGTCTCTTCTAAAGTATTTAATACTCCTGCTGTTTCAAATTCAGATTCATCAACTTGATTTTCTTCTTTTTTACCTTCTGCTTTATATTTCTTCTTGTATGTAGCCATGTTTTTCTTAAAAATTAGTGGCGACAAAAATAGTTTTTTTAATTGGATTTTAAAAGCGGATAATTCCCTAAATTTTCAATAATTTGCAAAACCTTTATAATATCAAATTCTATTCATGTATTTACAGAAAATTTCTTTGCTTAATTTTAAAAACATTGAGTCGCAATCTTTTGATTTTCAGCAGAAAATAAATTGTTTTGTGGGCAATAATGGCATTGGTAAAACCAATGTGTTAGACGCTATTTATTACTTATCTTTTACAAAAAGTTACTTTAATGCTGTCGCTGTTCAGAATATTAGGCATGGAGAAGGGTTTTTTATGATAGAAGGAGATTACCTTTTAAATGATAGAAGCGAAAAAATAGTTTGTAGTCTTAAAAAAGGTCAAAAGAAGGTTTTAAAAAGAAACGGAAAAAGTTACGAGAAGTTTTCTGAACACATCGGTCAGTTACCTTTGGTTATTATCTCGCCTGCAGATAGAGATTTGGTTACCGAAGGAAGTGATACAAGAAGAAAATTTATAGACGGCGTTATTTCTCAACAAAACAAAACCTATCTAAAAGATTTATTGTCTTATAACAAAGTGCTTTCTCAAAGAAACGCATTGTTAAAGTATTTTGCGGCCAATAGAACTTTTGATGCTTTAAACTTAAGTGTTTATGATGAACAACTCTCTGAATTTGGTACTCGAATATACGAAGTTAGAAAACAGTTTTTAGAAGAGTTTATTCCGATCTTTAATGAAAAATATCAGATAATTTCTGGTGATAAAGAACTTGTTAATTTAGCTTATAAGAGCCAGTTGCATGATTTTGAAATGAAAGACTTGTTGCAAAAATCTTTGGTAAAAGATAAGATTATACAGTATACAACATCGGGGATACATAAAGATGATTTAAGTTTTGATATTGGAGAATACCCGATTAAAAAATTCGGGTCTCAAGGACAGCAAAAATCGTATTTAATTGCATTAAAATTGGCGCAGTTTGAGTTTATCAAACAACAATCTAAAGTGATTCCTATCTTATTATTAGATGATATTTTTGATAAATTAGATGAAAATAGGGTGTCTCAAATTATAGATTTGGTAAATAATGATGAATTTGGACAAATATTTATAACAGACACTCATTTTGAAAGAACAGAAAATATCTTAAAACAGGGTAGTAAAGAATATCAGATTTTTAAGTTGTAGATTTTCTATAGTTTCACAGTAATAAGTATAAAATATCCAACAATCCAACAATCCAACAACCCAACAATCCAACAATCTAAAACAGTAATGGCAAAAAGAGAAAACGATTCATTTTCAGTAAAAAATTTAATGCAATTTTTTATCAAGGAAAACAACTTGACTAAGGGAATGCAAAAAATAAAGATAGAAGAAACTTGGAATAAAATGATGGGACCTGGAGTTGCTACTCATACAACTTCTGTGAAATTGCAAAATAAAACCTTGGTGGTTAACTTAAATTCTTCTGTTTTAAGAGAAGAGTTAAGTTATGGTAAAGATAAAATTGTAAAAATGATGAATGAAGAAATAGGTGATGATCTGATTTCTAAAGTGGTGTTGATGTAGTTTTATAACTTTATTAGTGTGGTGTCATAAGTAATTATTTTTGGTGACGTTAAATAGGTTAAAAGAAACCACAGATTAAAATGATTTTCAACTCAGTGGGTAAAAAAGAATTAATTATACTCTGTGTTTTTTATTGCCTTTTTTGTTGTTTAAAAATGAAATCTCTAACACTTTTTATTATATATCCATTAAAGGCTCTTGTTAAATACTATTAAAAATCATAAAAAATAAGTTATTGAATTTATCTTCATGACTATAAACCTACTCAATACTTTAATGATTTTTCGTTTTAATTGCCGAATATTTTGCATTAATATAATTAAGTAATTTCTATTGATAGTTTATATCCTTAGATTCAGCTCATTTATTTTAATTTTTAAAAAGGGTGTTTTCCTCTTCTTATTGTAGTTATAACCCTTAAAGGTCAGGGTATATCTAGTTGTACATTTGCTACCACAAAAAGTATAACTAATAAAACTGTAACTATGAAAACTTTAAAAGAAATTTTAGAAAAAGATCAATCGAAAAAAACGAAGTCTCAATTAATAGAGATTCTATCTGGTGTAGAACAATTATTAACACCTTCTGTTTATGAAAAAATAAGTGGAATTGCTCCTTCGGAATTAGAAGAGTTAACTAAAAAAGAAATTTTAGATATTATTTCTACATTTAATAAAAAGTACGATGCTAAATGGGAAAACTCTTTAGCTAATGCCTCTACAACAGTTATGGCAGGTGTTTTTGGGCAAATGCAAAAAGATGAAATGACCTTTGATGCAGCAGGAGCAGCAGACGCAGATTTTGCAGCAGAATTAGGAAGCATAGATTTTGCAACCATTATTGGTGGTCCATTAGATGCTTGTGTAAAAGCACAATCTAATGCTTCGGTAAGTACTGTTTCTTTTATCAATTCAGTTGGTTTTGAAGGAGAGGGAAATGATAGAAAATTAAGAATGGCAGAATTTAAATACAAAAAAAATGTGCCAAACCCAGATTTTGATAGTGAAGCACCAGAAGGCCCCTCTAATCTAAAAAATATCCCTACAGATACAGAAATTATTGTTCCATTTATAGCGCTTTTAAATGTGCCTAGTTTTAGAATAGAAACTTGTGAAATAGATTTTAACGTAAAATTGAATTCTACTTACACAAAAGAAGTTGGTAGTGAGTTTGGTGTAAGTGCAGGAGCTTCTGGCGGTTTTGGTCCGGTAAAATTTAAGGTAGATGTATCTTATAAAAGAACCTCTAGTACCGGTATAAAAGTAGAAAAAGAATATTCTTTGGGAGTAAAGGTAAAAGCAACCAATGATGAAATGCCAGCAGGACTTGCAAAAGTTTTAGGACTAATGTCAGAATAAAAATGTAAATCATGATCAAATTATCAGATTACCTGGATTATCTTAATAGTGAGATAATTCAGGCACGAAAAGCAGCAGATGAAAATGCTGTACTTGTTGCAAAAGAATATGCAAAGCACAGCTATTTAAAATATTTTAAAGTGCCTAGATATGCAATGCGAACTGTAAAAATGGATATTCCTGTAAAAATTACAGATATAGATGCAGATTCTAAATACAATTTTAAATACGAGCCAGAAGTTTTTTTAAAGGATGTAAATAATAAAATCATTGAGTCTAATAAAACCAAAGATTTAAAAATTTCTTTACTAGAAGAAAAAGATTTAAAAAATAAAGATTTTCAGACGCTCTTCAAAAGTTTGGAAAACAAAGACCAAAAGTATGTAAAGAATTTTACGACCGAAATTAAAAAAGTAGATCTCTCTCCGCAAATAAAATCGCTCAATTTAAAAGTTTTTAAACCGCAGGCTGAAGAGAATGAAGAAGCTAATGATGCTTTAGCAAAAATACTTTCAGAGTCTATAAGTAGTAGATATAACCTTGTAAATTCTAAACTTAATAATATCTATATCGATCCAAATACGGGTAGTTCTGATGATAAAGACAAGCTTATTATTAATCTACATGTAGAAATGGAAGAAGAAGCCATCAGAATTGTAACCTTTACAGACAAAGATGGTAAAGAAATAGAAGAAATAACTTTTGACTAATGCAAGAATTTATTCATCATAAAGTAGAAATCTATCAGGGGTTCTTAAAAGATTTCAATAAAATTCAGACTCTTTTAGGAAATAGGAGTTTTGAGTTTGAACGTCGTTTCGACGAGTTTACCCAAACGCTTTTGTCTTATTTTCAAACCAGTGGAAACACAACTGTAGAATCTGAAATCCTGAAAATAGTAAATTCTGTTTTTACTGTAAAAAAAGGATTTAATCCTGTTAAAATGGAGAAAATACAAACGGGAAGAAGAGAGATGTATTGGGGTTTTTCTTTTAGTGCAACAGAATCTATATTTGAAATATTGATGGAGTTAATGAATAAAGAAAAAGTGAAATTAGAAGAAGGAGAAGAACTTGTTTCTAATCTTATTTTGATGCTTATTCAAAACAATATTATGGATGATGCAAAAATAGCAGAACTAAATACCATTACTAAAATTGAAGTGTATTGGAATCTGATTATTAAGCAAAACGAAAGCATTGCAGGGATAAATAAAAAATTAAGAATGACATTACTTGCAGAGGATATTTATCTTTTGTTTGAAAAGAATTTGGCAAAAATAAATACTTAAAAAATAAAAATAATGGCAACAGAAAAATATATTGTAATGCTTAATAAGCAAGATAAATCTACATTAAAAAAAGTAGAAAAAGAGTTTTCTGTCAGTTTTTTCCCTTCCGAAGAATTATCTAAAGACAATAGATCTTTTAATATTATTGATGAAAAAAATGCTGTTCTTTATCAAAATTTAGGGGTGATGGTTGTAGATAATTTAGATGTAGATCAGCTAAATGCTTCCATTAAAAACGAAAAAAGCCCCATTGTTTACTATGAGAAAGAAAGAAGTTTTTTTCCAGCAACAGAATTAGAATTGCTTAAAGAATTAAAATTAAAAGCAGAAGATTTCTCTGTAAAAATAGCAGAATTAGAAGATTTTATTTTAAATAAATCTTTACCACAAAAAGTACTTACAGGTTATGAATGGGGGTTGAAAGCGATTGGAGTAGACCATACACAATTTTCTGGAAAAGGTATAAATGTTTGTATTTTAGACACTGGTTTTGATGTTACTCATCCAGATTTTTTAGGTAGAGAAATAGAAGGAAAATCTTTTGTAGAAGGTGAAGATTGGAATGTAGATACTTTTGGGCACGGTACGCATTGTACTGGTGTTGCCGCCGGAAATTTGCGCCTAGAAAATGGCAAACGTTATGGAATTGCAAAAGATTGTAATTTAAAAATTGGAAAAGTTTTATCTAAAAACGGAAAAGGTACTACATCCGGAATTATTGATGCAATAGATTGGGCAATTGCTAAAAAATTTCAAGTAGTTTCTCTCTCTTTGGCTTCTCCTGTAGGTATTAATGAAATGCCTTCTCCTTTATTTGAATCTATAGGGAATAAAGCTTTAGAGCAAAATTGTTTGCTTATTGCAGCTGCAGGAAACGATAGCAAAAGACCCTTATTACCGAAACCTGTTTCTGCACCTGCAAATTCTAACTCTTTTATGGCTGTTGCAGCAATTGATAGTCAAATGAATATTGCTTCATTTTCTAATGGAGGAATCAATGCTGCAAATGGAGGTAATATTAATGTCTGTGCCCCAGGTGTTGGTGTTTATAGTAGCTACCCTAAAAAGATAAGTCATTCTACACCTTATAAAATGATGAACGGAACAAGTATGGCTACTCCTCATGTTACTGGTTTGGCAGCTTTGTATATGGAGAAATTTCCTACTATGTCTGCAAAAGAAATCTGGGAGATTTTGGAAAATTATGCAAAACCAGTTGCAAGTTCAAAATATAGAGATATTGGAAATGGTTTAATACAGATACTATAATAGTTATGATTTACTTTGCAATCTTAAAATCAGAAATTACATACGGTAAAATAAAAAAGTCTTTAATAGAACGAGATTTAACAATTTTAAAATACTACCCAAAACTACGAGTAATAAAATTTAAAACTGAAAAAGAAATACAACTCTCAGATTTTATAGAGTTTGAAAGTTTTGAAGAAGAAAAGAACGATTTTAGTGTGTGATTCTTTTTTTGAAGATATTAATACGAAAACTAAAAACCTGTCCTTCAGGCTTTTTTCACTCTTTTTTACAGCCTTAATGTAGCTTTATCATATTCTATTTGTAAACAAAAAGTATTTAAAGTGTTGTTTGTTAAGGGGGGGGGGTGTTAAACGTGGTAAATGCCTCAAAAAAATCGAAATTTAATTATATAATAATCTTTACCTTTCCAGAATGGAATCCAAAAGAAAACAAAAGGAAAATGAATGGCTTGTATTATTGGAAAATGCAATTAATGAAAATGTTGAAATTCAAGTAAACCATCGTTTTAAATACAATAATAAAAATTTAGGAACTTTTTTAGTATCAGCTAAAAGAAAACAAAATCTTGAATTAATTAGAAAAATTGAAAGCTTAGGAGTCAATTTTAAAATGCACAGTAAAAACCCTGAGGATTATTTAGAGAAGTTTACATTGCAACTTTCAACAGATAAAAAACCGAATAAACAGAAATATATTACTAGATTCAATGCTTATATTTTACCCAAAAAGGAATTAGTAAAAGAACAAAATAGAAAGAAACTAAATAGTGTTTGGGAAATAAAATTTGGCGACATCAGGAAATGGGAAAAACCTGAAACAACAATTGATAAAATTAAAAAGTGGAAAAATTTTAGATATAATGAAAAATTAAATCCAACTGGAAAATGGTTTGATTATAAAAAAAAATATGAGAAAATTATATGGTTGGGTTTATAACAAAAAAGCGAATAAGGATAAAATGAATTTAATTTTAGACCATTTTAACGAAAAGGAATTGAATGAATTGAAAGGTGAAGGATTTTTAAAGTAAAAAGTACGTCGCACAATACCATATAAAAAAAGCTACATTTAATTAAATTTAAAAGTAGTCGCTTTTTTGTAAACTCCTATTTTCTTAAGGAAAATAGCCGTTCACTTTAAACGCAATTTCTTGTAATACAACAATGTTTGCATTATAAAAATAATTAAAAAAAAACTCGTAACGATTAAGTTACGAGTTTTTGCAAAATATATTCTTAGACTAAGAATTACTAAAATTCTTGTTCCGTATTAAAACTGCTCTCTTCCAGAAAAGTGAAAGTTTCCTTCAATTTCTGCATTTTCATCAGAATCAGAACCATGTACTGCATTTTCTCCCATAGAAGTAGCATACATTTTTCTAATAGTTCCTTCAGCAGCATCCGCAGGATTTGTAGCACCTATTAAAGTTCTAAAATCTTCTACAGCATTTTCTTTTTCTAAGATTGCAGCCACAATTGGTCCACGTGTCATAAACTCAACTAATTCTCCAAAAAACGGACGCTCATTATGCACTGCATAAAAAGTTTCAGCATCAGCTTTGGTCATTTGAGTTTTCTTAACTGCTACAATTCTAAATCCTGCAGCATTAATTTTTTCTAATATAGCGCCAGTATGTCCGTTTTCTACAGCATCTGGTTTAAGCATGGTAAATGTTCTGTTTGTTGCCATTTTATTTTTTAAAATTTTGGCAAAAGTACATTTTTTAATGTAAACCACAAGTTAAGGTTAGAATTGTAACAATTCTTGTTGTTTCTTATTCTTTTTTTATTTCACCCTATTTTATGGGAAATAAAATTTATCACAACCAAAAATAAATAAATCGTACATGTTCTTTTTAATTTCTTATCCTAAAAGCCTTTTTTAGGTTGATGTCTTTTATAAGCGAACAATAAATTAGAATAATAACAGCTTTAAGATAGTTTGTTTGTATGAGGATTTTGAAGATTAATTTGTTTAAGTTTAACATAAATGTAAGATAAAATTTATTTTGAAAAATGCTATTAAATTGTATATTCGCCACTTATGATTTTAAAAGGATTTGAAAGCTTAATAAGTTTTCTTGATCAATCAAGAAATATTGTAATCGTAGGGCATAGAAACCCAGATGGTGATGCTATGGGGTCTACCTTGGCATTAAAACATTATTTAGATAAAAAAGGACACAATGCAACTGTTGTTGTGCCTAATGAATATCCAGAATTTTTACATTGGTTACCAGGCTCAGATACAACGTATCGCTTCGATTGGCAAAATAGCCAGTCTCAAAAAGCAATAAATGCATCAGACATCATCTTTTTATTAGATTTTAATGCATTGCATAGAGTAGGTTCTGACATGCAAAAAACGTTAGAAAAATACCCAAACGACTTTGCAATGATAGACCATCATCAACAACCAGATGATGTAAAATACATGTATTCTGATGTTACTATTTGTTCTACATGTCAAATGGTGTATCAATTTATAGAATTAAATAATGATTTAGATTTAATTGATGCAGATATTGCTACTTGTTTATATACAGGTATTATGACAGATACAGGTTCTTTTCGTTTTAGATCTACCACAAGTACTACGCATAGAATTATAGCTTCTTTAATTGATAAAGGAGCAGAAAATGATAAAATACACAATAAAGTGTATGATACTAATTCTTATAACAGGTTATTATTATTAGGACAAGGATTAAGTAATTTACAAATTTTACCGACCTATAAAACAGCATACATTACTTTAACTTCTGAAGACAAAAAGCGTTTCGATTTTCAAAAAGGAGATACAGAGGGGGTTGTTAATTATGCGCTTTCTTTAAAAGGAATCATTTTTGCGGCTATTTTTATAGAAGATAACGATCAAGGAGTTGTAAAAATTTCTTTTAGATCTAAAGGAAATTTTTCTGTAAATCAGTTTTCTAGAAAACATTTTTCTGGAGGAGGGCATGACAATGCTGCAGGAGGAAAATCTGATGTATCAATAGAAGAAACAGTAACTAAGTTTGTTACTTTATTACCAGAATATCAAAAAGAATTAGAAGCTTCTTATGAAAATTAATTTTTTAATATGTATTGTTCTTTTGTGTTTTGGTTGCTCTAAAAAGGCAGCACCAAGAAGGCCTATTATGGTGAAACCTTCTACCACTATTTTAAAAGAAACGATCAATCAATCTATTAGGTTGAATAAAATTGAAGAAGAAAAAATTTTATCGGCAATTAGAAAAGATTCTACAAACACTTATAAAGTTTCTCCTAACGGATTTTGGTACACTTATGTTAATAAAATAGAAGAAAATACACCAACTCCTAAAGCAGGAAATACAGTAACTATAGCATATAATATTACTGATTTACAAGGAACTGTAATTTATAGTAAAAAAGAATTAGGCATAAAAGACTATAAAGTAGATAAAGAAGATTTTATTTCTGCCCTTCAATCAGGAATAAAGTTGATGAAAATTGGAGAAACCATTACATTTGTCATTCCATCATATAATGCTTTTGGTCTTTCTGGTGATGGTAATAGGATAGAAATTAATCAATCAATAAAAAGTACAGTAACATTAATCAATATAAATAATTAAAAATGAAAGTAATAAAAAGTATTTTAGCAATTGCAGTTGTAGCATCTATGGTTTCTTGTGGAAATCAAGTAAAAGAAGTAAAATCTTTAGAAACAGAAATAGATTCTGTTAGTTATGCTATTGGTTTAACAATGTCTAGTCAATTAAAACAAGGTTTTAAAGAAGTTAATCAAGATATTTTAACACAAGCAATTAAAAATGGTTTAGATTCTACTAATTTATTAATAGATATTAAAGATATTCAGAAAGTAATAAGCCCTTATTTTCAAAAGAAACAAGCTGAGCAAATGAAAGAGCAGCAAGAAAAAGCAGCTAAAGCAGCAGAAGCTAATTTTGGAGAAAACAAAATAGCAGGAGAAGCTTTTTTAGCAGAAAATAAAACTAAAGACGGTGTGGTAACTACAGATAGTGGTTTACAATACATTATTTTAAAAGAAGGTACAGGAGATAAACCAGCAGGACCAACTGCTAAAGTAAAAGTTCATTATCATGGTACTAATTTAGAGGGTAAAGTTTTTGATAGCTCTGTTGATAGAGGAACGCCAGCAGAATTTGGTTTAAACCAAGTTATTAAAGGTTGGACAGAAGGTGTACAATTAATGAATGTAGGTTCTAAATACAAATTCTTCATTCCTCAAGAATTAGCTTATGGAGCACAAGAAAAAGGTGCAGATATTAAGCCATTTTCTACATTAATTTTTGAAGTAGAATTGTTAGAAATTAAATAATAATACCATTGATGAAGAATTTAATATACTTAGTTGCATTTGTTGTTTTATTAACAGCATGTAAAACAACGCCAGTCAAGTACAAAGAACTTAATGATGGTGTTTATGCTGAAATTTTAACCAATAAAGGAGAAATTTTAGTAGAATTATATGCAGAAGACGTACCGATGACAGTTGCAAATTTTGTTTCTCTTGTAGAAGGAACAAATAGTAAGTTGGTAGATTCTTTAAAAGGGAAAGACTTTTATGAAGGTATTATTTTTCATAGAGTTGTAGATAATTTTGTAATTCAAGGTGGTGGCTTTACGGCAAATGGTAGAAAAGATGCAGGTTATGTTTTTGGTGATGAATTTCCAAAGAGTGAAGATGGAAATTTAATGTACAGACATAATGATAAAGGTATTCTTTCTATGGCAAATGCGGGACCAACCACTAATAACACTCAGTTTTTTATAACACACAAAGTAATACCTCATTTAGATGGTAAACATACCGTATTTGGTAAAACTGTTATAAATTCTGTTCAGTTAAAAGAATTAAAAAGTAAAATTAAAGATTCTTTACAGTTAAAAAAAGCAATAGACTCTACAAGAATGGCTGTTGTAAATAGTATTGTACAAAAAGATACTATTTTAACTGTAAAGATTATTAAACTAGGAGCTAAAGCCAATAACTTTAATGCTGCAAATGTTTTTGATGCTGAATTGGTGAAATTTGAAAATTCAGAAAAAGATCATAAAAAAGCAGAAGAAGAATTAGAAAAAGCTAGATATGCGAATTATTTAGTTGAAAAAGCTGCTTTTTTATCCAAAATGGATGAGGCCAAAGCTGTAAAAACATCTTCTGGACTTCGAATTTTAAAATTAAAGAAAACTTCTGGTAAAAAAATAGTTGATAATAAACCATTGTCTATAAATTATACATTGTATACGGCAGATGGTAAAAAAATTCAATCTACTTCAGATACTAATGCAGCTCCTTTTGTGTGTCAGTTAGATGATGCTCAAAGACCTATGATTGCTGGTTTTAAAGAAGGTGTCTTAACGATGCGTGAAGGAGAAAAGGTTCGTTTATTTATACCTTACTATTTAGGGTATGGAGAAGAAAAATATGGTCCTTTTCCTGCAAAATCAGACTTAGTTTTTGAAATAGAAGTTTTAAAAATTGGAAAATAATTTGTTAGAAAAAATTATACATTTAGATAAGAATTTATTAGTTTTTCTAAACAGTTTAGGAAGTGAACAATGGGATCCGCTTTGGTTGGTAATTACCAATCAACTTTATTGGAGCCCATTGTTTATTTTTATTTTTTATGTAACCATTAAGGCTTTTGGTTGGAAACGTGGTGGAGTTATGATACTTTCCATGATTTTATTGGTAGCTTTTTCAGACCAATTTACAAACCTTATAAAAAATTCGGTAGAACGTTTACGTCCGAATAATGACCCAGAAATAAAACACTTATTAAGAACTCTAATTAAACCTCAGAGTTATAGTTTTATGTCTGGTCACGCAACAACATCTACTTTTTTCTCTGTCTTTGTGGTACTGCTTTTAAGAGATAAATACAAGTACATCTACTTTATCTTATTTTGGCCACTAGTATTTGCTTATAGTAGGTTGTATTTAGGCGTACATTTTCCTATTGATATTTCTGTAGGAATTATTGTAGGAGTTACTTTTGCAAATATCTATTACTTCTTTTTTAAGAAGGTAGATAAAAAGCTGTTTGTCCAGTAAGTTAAAAGATAACTTTCTTAAATTAAAATTAAGGTTAGTTCTTAATTCTGAAACTATTTTAAATAAAGCCAAATTACTTTTAGTATTAATAATTTAGCTTTGTTAAAATTGTTTATTGTTAATCAACAGAAAATAAAATTTACTGTTTCTTTTTTTTATTATTTAAGTATAAATATTTTGTAGCGTGGTAATAGGCAGTTAATAAGCTATCCATTTTCTTTGCCTTACTAGGATATTCATTTTTTATATCTTTTACCTCTTTAGTATTTAAATTATACAAACCAGTTGTTTTACTAATATTGGTTTTAGAGTAATATAAGCTATCTTGAATTAAACCAACAGTAGGTTCTCCTTTACTTTTAAGATAAACAAAAGAAGCTGTTTTTTTAGGAAGAGAATCTAGTAAATTATTACCAAGAGTATAATTTGTATGATTTACTTTAGCTAAACTAGCAATGGTTGGAAACAAATCTATTAATTTTCCATTCTTAGTCATTGTACCTGTTTTAACAAATTTAGGTGCATTTATAAAGAAAGGTACATGTTGTAATTGAATGTTTAAATCGTACTCTTTGGTAAAATTCTCTGTTCTTTTCATGGCTGTATTATGATCGCCAAAAAAAGCAAAAATTGTATTGTCATAATAACCAGATTCTTTAGCTCTCTCTAAGAATTTTCCAATATTAAAATCTAAATACCTTAAAGCATTTAATTGTGCTATAGATTTAAAACCAGATTTTTCTAACAAGGCATCACTAACCTCTTTTTTATTTAAAGGTTTATAACTTTCTTGTACATCAGGCACTGTAAAAGGCATGTGGTTAGATGCAGTTTGTATGTAGGCTATAAACGGTTTATTTTCTTTAGTTAATTTCTCTAATTTTTTATTAGATTCTTTAAATAATTCATAATCATCTATTCCCCAAACGTCTGCTCTTTTTTCTGTGTTGTAACTTCCTTCTTCAAATATTTTTAAGCCTTTTATGTTCGATTGAAAAACACTTCTAATATTTGCCCAATTGGCACTTCCGCCTAAAAAGTACAGTTTTTCATATCCTTTAAATTGATCAAAAATAATACGTTGGTCCTGAATTAATGGGTTTCTAGAAGCGGTTCTTACACCATCTATATCTGGTAGACCAGTAACACTTGCAAAAACACTAGGTGCTGTTCCAGATTTATGAACATAGAAGTTAGAAAAAACCAAACTTTTTTTAATAATAGAATCCATTTTTGGAGTACTACTAATAGGGCTTCCAAAATAACTCATTGGTTTCACACCAACAGATTCCATCATTACAATTACTACATTTGGTTTTTTAGTATAAGTAGCATCAAAAACAACCTTTCTTTCAAAGGATACGTGGTCTTTAGGTAGGTTTAAATAGTTGGCCATTACAGGGTAATAGTCCTTAAATGTTTTCATGTCTATACCTTCATTACGATAAGCAAAACTATCAAAAAAGTATAAAACCGGATTTAAAGCAAATTGATTTACTTGGTTTTTTTTAGAAAAAAAAGCTTGACTCCAACGTAAAGGATAATGAGTTATGCTGCTGTAAATTCCGTAAGATAAAAGCAAAACAGTACTAATAAAATAGATCGTTTTAATTTTTTTAGAAAGGATGTTTGTCTGATTTGTATAAGCGCTATATATAAATTTTGATAATTTGTAAATAATAAAACAAAGCAATAACAACCCTAAAATTCCTTTATAAATAGGATAACTTTCAACTAAAACCTGACTAGATATTTTTAAATCGCTTAGAAAACGAAGTGAAGAAGCATCTAATCGGATACTTAAATAATCATAATAGCCAAAATCAAAAAGAAAAAATAATGTTAGTATTAAATAACTTAAAATTAAATAAAGGTTTGCAATTTTTTTGTAAATTTTCTTTTTAAAAAATTGATAATTAACAATTAAAATTAAACCTGCTAAAGGGAAAAAAGTAAGTACAGCCAACTTTAAATCAAAACGAATACCTAACCAAAATGCTTTTTGAATTTCAGAAGAAGAAACTTGGTCTAATTGGGCAAAAAACTGATAAAAAAGAATTCTAAAAAAAAGGATATATAGAAATAAAAATAAAACATTTGTAAAAATGTATTTGATGTAATTCGGTATTTTCTGTAACATTATTAATGATTAAGAGTACAAAGGTATTTATTTTAAAATTGTTAAAAATATTTTTTCGTTTTTAAAATGAAAAAGGATAATAAAAACGAGATTTTAAGTAAATTTGCAGCTAACAAACCTAGAGAAGAACATGAAAATATCATACAATTGGTTACAACAATTTTTACAGGTAGATTGGGAACCTATTAAAACAGGAGAATTGTTAACCGATTTAGGATTAGAGGTGGAAGGAATTGAAACCAAAGAATCGATTAAAGGAAGTTTAAAAGGAATTGTTGTAGGTAAAGTATTAACTTGTATACAACACCCAAACGCAGATAGACTAAAAGTTACTACTGTAGATTTAGGTTCTGGAGAGCCTGTACAAATTGTTTGTGGTGCACCTAATGTTGCAGCAGGACAAAAAGTACCTGTAGCTACTATTGGAACTACTTTATATGACGATAAAGGTGATGGTTTTAAAATTAAGAAAGGAAAAATTAGAGGAGAAGAAAGTCATGGAATGATTTGTGCCGAAGACGAATTAGGTTTAGGTAAAGGTCATGATGGAATTCTTGTTTTAGATAAAAAATTAAAAGTAGGAACACCAGCTGCAGAAGTTTTTAAAATTGAAACAGATTATATTTTCGAAATTGGGTTAACACCTAATAGATCTGATGCAATGAGCCATTTTGGTGTAGCAAGAGATTTACGTGCCGGATTAATTCAAAAAGATCTTAAATTAGAATTGATATCTCCTTCTGTTAGTAATTTTCATGTAGATGAAAGAACACTTCGTGTAGATGTAGAAGTAGAAAATAAAGAATTAGTTCCTCGTTATTGTGGAATTACCATTACAGATGTAGAGGTAAAAGATTCTCCAGAATGGATACAAAATAGATTAAAAGCGATTGGTTTAACACCTAAAAATAACATTGTAGATATTACAAATTATGTGTTGCACGAACTAGGGCAACCTTTACACGCTTTTGATGCTCAGAAAATAAAAGGGAATAAAATTTTGGTAAAAACCTTAGCGCAAGGTACAAAGTTTACCACTTTAGATGAAGTTGAAAGAGAATTATCATCAGAAGATATTATGATTTGTGATGCAGATTCTAATCCGCTTTGTATAGGTGGTGTTTTTGGAGGTTTAAAATCTGGTGTTACAAACAATACAACTTCTATCTTTTTAGAAAGTGCTTATTTTAATCCTGTCAGCGTTCGTAAAACGGCTAAAAGACATGGTTTAAATACAGATGCATCTTTCCGTTTTGAGCGTGGTATCGATATTAATACTACAGAGTATGCTTTAAAAAGAGCTGCTTTATTAATAGAAGAATATGCAGGTGGTAAATTGGCATCTGATGTTTCAGATTTTTATCCAGTTAAAATAGAAGATTTTCAAGTGTTTTTGTCTTACGAGCATGTTTATAGATTAATAGGGCAGGAGATTCCAAAAGAAACAATTAAAAATATTTTAGCTTCTTTAGAAATTAAAATAAACAGTGAAACTAACGGAGGTTTAGGATTAACAATTCCTTCTTATAGAACAGATGTTCAGCGTGAAGCAGATATTATAGAAGAGATCTTAAGAGTTTATGGTTACAATAATATTGAATTTTCTCATAAATTAAATACGTCAATTTCTTTTGATTCTAACAAAGAAACAAAGATAGAAAACGTTATTGCAAACCAATTAAGTGCTTTAGGTTTTAATGAAACTATGGCAAATTCTTTAACAAAACCAGAATACACTGCGTTGTCAGAGAATATTAATGAAGAAGCCAACGTAGCGATGTTAAATCCGTTAAGTAACGATTTAAAAGTATTACGTCAGTCTTTATTATTTAGTGGTTTAGAATCTGTAGCATACAACATCAATAGAAAAAACAATTCTTTACAGTTTTATGAGTTTGGTAAAACATATCATAAATATGGAGAAAAGTATGAAGAGAATAAACATTTAACTCTTTTTGTTACCGGAAATAGAACAAAAGAAAGTTGGAGTGTTGCTAGTAAAACTTCTGATTTCTTTTATTTAAAAGGTATTATAACTTCTTTATTAGGTAGATTAGGAATTGATAAAGTAAAGTCTTCACCAACAAAAGAAGATATTTTTTCTGAAGGAATTTCTTTAGGATTAGGAAAAATAAAATTAGTAGAATTTGGTGTTGTTAAAGGTGCGGTTTTAAAAGAATTCGGAATTAAACAAGAGGTTTTATTTGCTGATTTTAATTGGGATACTATTTTAACGTTAGTAGGTAACAAGAACATTAAAGTAAGTGAAAACTCTAAATTCCCGGCTGTAAAACGTGATTTAGCATTATTATTAGATACTAAAGTTGCATTTAATGAGGTTTATAATTTGGCTTTTCAATCTGAAAGAAAACTATTAAAAGAGGTAGATTTATTTGATGTTTATGAAGGTGATAAATTACCTGAAGGCAAAAAATCGTATGCAGTTAGTTTCTTATTACAAGACGAAACAAAAACTTTGGCAGACAAACAAATAGATAAGATTATGCAAAAACTACAGCAATCTTTCGAAAAGAATTTAGACGCTGTTTTAAGATAAATTTAAAGCAATTCTTATCATTAAAAGTTATAAAAAAACCATCTCATTTGAGATGGTTTTTTTATAAATAATTCATGCATAAATGCAGTATTAAAAGTTGCTCTTAATTTGCCTTTTCAAGTAGGCTGCAAAGATAAAATAGGTAATATAAATATGATAATTTATTAACCATTTTATAGTTGTTTAATAAAAAAACGACCCTCTATTGAGAATCGTTGTATTTTATTGTTTTTTAATGCCGATATGTTAATTTTTTAGCTAAAATTTTATCAACTAAAAAGGGTTATACTGCATGTTTATGTGCTTTATAAGAAGAACGAACTAACGCACCACTTTCTACATACATAAAGCCCATTTCTAAGCCTAAAGTTTCGTATTTTTTAAATTGATCTGGAGTAATAAATTCTTTTACAGGTAAATGTTTTTTAGAAGGTTGTAAATACTGACCAATTGTAATAATATCACAATTTACTGCACGTAAATCTTTCATAGTTTGTATCACTTCTTCTTCCTTTTCACCTAAACCAAGCATTAAACCAGTTTTAGTACGCATTCCTTTTTCTTTTAAGTATTTTAATACACCTAAACTTCTATCGTACTTTGCCTGAATTCTAACTTCTCTACTTAATCTTCTAACAGTTTCCATGTTATGAGAAACAACTTCTGGATGCACTTCTATAACTCTATCTATTTGTTTAGTGTTACCTTGAAAATCTGGAATTAGAGTTTCTAAAGTTGTTTTAGGGTTTGCTCTACGAATTGCATCCACAGTTTCTGCCCAAATAATAGACCCACCATCTTTTAGATCGTCTCTATCTACAGAAGTTATAACGGCATGTTTTATGCTCATTAATTTTATAGAACGGGCTACTTTTTCTGGCTCATCCCATTCTACGGTTTCTGGTCTTCCGGTTTTTACACCACAAAAACCACAAGAACGTGTACAGATATTTCCTAAGATCATAAATGTAGCAGTTCCTTCTCCCCAACATTCTCCCATGTTAGGACAGCTTCCACTTGTACAAATGGTATTCAGTTTATATTTATCTACCAAAGACCTTAATTCTGTGTATTTTTTACCCACAGGTAATTTTACACGTAGCCATTTGGGTTTTTTTTGTTTTTCTGGAAGTATTACAGATTCTATTGCCATTTTATTTCTAAATTGAAATACAAATTTACGAAGAAAAGTTTGAAATACTGCTTAAAAACCAAATACTAAATCCGATTAAGAAGACAATACCAACAATACTTAAGATTCTTAAATAAATACCTGGTTGATGTTCTTTAGGAGTATGTTTACCTGTAATTAATTTGTAGTTTAAAATGGCGTAAAAAGGAGCTGTTAAAAAGGATAAAATAGTGGCTATTTTTATAAGTAAACCCATATCCTCCATAAAATATTTTAAGATTAAAAAAGTACCAGCAAATAAGAAGAGAATCCAAAACCAATACCCATATTTTAACTGCTTATTAAATAATATTTTTGTAGTTCTGTTCATTGCTCTAGGTGATGCGTCCATTGTTGTAATCGTGGTGCTAAACATGGTTGTAAAAGCAGCAATAGCAATAAATAGGTAAGAGAACTCACCTAAGTTTTTTGTATATAAATAAATCAATTGAGATGCAAAAACACCTCCTTTATTAGAAAAAGTTTCTCCAGATTTATACATCACAAGAGCCCCTAAAAGAACAAAACAAATTCCTAAAAATAAGGTAGCAATATACCCTAAATTAAAATCGAAAACTGCAGCGGTTCTTTTTGTTTTTATAACGTTGGTTTTGTCTTTTTCTACTGACCAAATAGAATGCCAAATAGAAACATCTAATGGTGCTGGCATCCATCCTAAAAAAGCAATTAAAAAAGTAAGCTCTACGGCTCCAGATGGTATAATCTGAGTAACATCAAAAGTATCGTTTGTATTAAAAAGGGCAATATTTACCGCTAGAATGGTACTAATGGTTAAAATAATGATAACGATTTTCATTAAATTATCTAACAATTTATATTTACCAACCACTAAAAATATTAAACTGATAAACATAATTAGTGTAGCCCATAAAACTAAGTCGTCTGTAATTCCAAAAAGTTGTGATGCCAAACCTGCAGTAACAATCGTTACAGCAGCTTGTATGGTAAACATTGTAGCAAAATTTAGAATGTAATATGCAATTAAAACCCCTTTGCCTAATTTTTTATAACCTTCTAGTAGGGTTTCTCCTGTTGCAGCGGCATAACGTGGTCCAAATTGAAAAAAAGGATATTTAAATATATGTACCAGTAACAATGCCCATAGTAAACCAAAGCCAAATTCTGCCCCAGCTCTAGTAGACTGTACTAAATGAGAAACACCTATAGCAGCGCCTGCAAATAATAACCCTGGTCCTAAAGAGTGTAAGAAGGATTTTTTCATAGCTTAAGATTTTTTAATGATCTCTGCTAATAATTTTTTTGCTCGTAATAATTTTACTTTTACATTATTCATAGGTTCGTTAATTTGTTCTGAAATTTCTTTGTAAGATAATTCTTGAAAATAACGCAACTGAATAACTTCTTGGTATTTAGGTTTTAATTGTTTGATGTCTCTTAACAATTTTGCTAAATTTTGTTCGGTAATAATTTTGTCTTCAGGTGTAGGGCTTTCATCAACCACTAAATAAGCTTTTTCTTCTTGCTCTTTAGATGTATCTGCAGCGATAGAAATATTTTTTTTTCGTAATAAATCGATATGAACATTCTTAGAAATAGCAATTAACCAAGTCTTAAAAACATATTTTTCATCAAAAGTATTAATTTTATCAAAGGCTTTAGAAAAGGTTTGAATTGTAATATCTTCTGCCTCGTTTTCGCTTTGTGTACGTTTTAATTGATAATTATAAACAGCAGACCAAAAAGTATCTAATAGATACCTAAATGCAGATTGATTGCCGCCTTTAGCTTTAGATATGTTTATTTCAAGTTTAGGATCCTTTATTTCCAATGATTTGGTTTTGAAGACAAATTAGTGATAAATATCGAAAATTGGAAAATTAGCAAGCCTATTTCTAAAAAAGGTAAGAAATAAGTAATGGTAGGTTCTTTTAATTTTTTTGAAGAAAAGCCTATCACAATAAATTGCACTAAATAATAGGTTAAAAATATGGGCAATATAATTTGCCAAGAATACAAGAAAAATAAAGGAATTGCTAAAAGGTAAAAGAACACTTTACTAATAAAGAACAACCCTAAAAATAATTTGTGTTGCGTTTTATAATGTTTAGCTGTAGAAATATGTCTCCTTTTTTGTTGAAACCACTCCGTGAAACTTTCTGGAGCTAATGATTCTGTAAAACTTTTTTTAGAAATTGAAAAGGTGGTGTTTTCTTTGGTAGCAGCATCTTGAATAAATAAATCATCATCTCCAGATTTAATATGCATGTGGTTTATAAAACCTTTTACATTAAAAAATTCTGATCTATGATAAGCCAAGTTTCTACCAACCCCCATATAAGGGGCACCTAATTTTGCGTAACTAAAATACTGAACGGCTGTTAACAACGTTTCGAAACGTACAAAAAGGTTTACTAATGATTTTTCCTTTTTATATTTGCCATATCCTAAAATAATGGTTTTTTCTTTAGTGAAATTTTGAGACATTTCAGAAATCCAATATTTAGATACTGGTTTGCAATCTGCATCTGTAAATAATAGATGCTCGTTTTTTGCAGCTTTAATACCTAAAGTAAGTGCATATTTTTTATTTCCCCAAAAAGCTTCAATGTTTTCTACACTAATAATTTTAATATTACTGTGTTTCTCTTTAAATGATAACATTATTTCTGAAGTTTCATCAGAAGAGGCATCATCAATTAAAATAACTTCGAAATTAGGATATTCTTGATTTAAAATAGAAGGTAAAAATTTTTGTAGATTTTCAGCTTCATTTTTTGCGCAAATAATTACAGAAATAGGAATATCAAGACCTTTTTTTTTATCTTTTTTAGTTTCAAATAAAAATGAAGAAAAAACAAAATAATAGGTAAGTTGAATTCCTGTAAAGACTACAAATAAGTAGAAGAGTACAGATAAAATCATTCAGAAAAAAAGGAATTAATTATGTTGTGGTTCAGCACAAGATTCAAACTGTTCAGGAGATTTTCCGCAAAAGCCACAAGACTCCCCTGTTTTATTTAACATTGGGTTTTGACTTGCACAAGTACCTGCAAATTTACCATCTTTTTTTGCCCAAATTTTAATAGCGATTCCAGCAACGCCAAGTGCTAATAAACCTATAGTTATAAATAATAATTTCATAAAAAATAATTGTATTACAAAGATACATATTCTAATTTTCTTATTTAAAAATCTATCACAAATATTTTTATAGAGTGACTTTTTAAAAATTAAAGTGTCTTAATTTTGAGAACAAAAAAATTAAAAAAAAATATTATGGAAACAACAACAGAAGCTTTAAAAAATTTTTACAATTCAATTTCTTCAGGTTTAGGAGACTGGGGACTTCAATTAATAGGAGCTCTTGCTGCTTTAATTATTGGACTTTGGATTATTAGGATGCTTATGAAAGGAATCTCTAAAGCGTTTGAAAAAACAAAATTAGATGAAACTTTACAACCATTTCTACTAACAACTATTGGTTTTATTTTAAAACTATTATTAATTATTTCTATTGCAGGTATTGTAGGTTTACCGATGGCTTCTTTTGCAGCTTTATTAGCGGGTGTTGGTTTAGCAATTGGTGCAGCTTTTAATGGTTCTTTGGGGCATATTGCTTCTGGTATTATGTTACTTATTTTTAAACCTTTTAAAGTAGGAGACTTAATTAAAACAAACGGAGCTTTTGGGTTTGTAAAAGAAATTTCTGTTTTTGTTACGGTTATAGAAACGTTTCAAAATGAAACAGAAATTATTCCAAATTCGGCAATTACTTCTAATAAAATAACCAATTTAACTAAAATAGGAAACTTACGTATCGATATGCCGTTTGCTATTAGATATGGTTCGGATATTGCAAAAGCAAAACAAATTGTTTTAGATGTTCTTAAAAAGGATAAAAATGTATTACAAGAAGGAGCAAGTGCTCCAAGAGTTGCTGTAAATAACTTAGGTGTTAATAGTGTAGAATTATTAGCTTTACCATATGCAAATTGTGAAAACTATTGGGATGTTTATTGGGACACAAGACAAGAAATTGTAGAAGCTCTTGGTAATGCAAATTACGAAGCACCTTTACCACAACGTGTTGTTACCATGACAAAATAAATTATAATTACATATATTTGGAAAAGACTGTTTTAAGAAGCAGTCTTTTTTTGTATGTTTACTTTTTTAATAAGCGCCCCCCTTTGAACGAAGAATCTTTTATAGTAGAATTACAAGCAGGAAAACAAGCTGCATTTAGTCAACTTTTAGATGATTACCAGCAGAAAGTTTTTGGTACCTGTATTTCCTTTATTCCAAATAAAGAAGATGCAGAAGATGTTGCGCAAGAAGTTTTTTTAGAAGTGTTTAAGTCGATAAATAAATTTAAAGGTGATTCTAAATTATCTACTTGGATATACAAGATAGCTACCAATAAGTGTTTAGAATTCATCAGAAAAAAGAACACTAAAAAAAGGTTTGCGTTTATGCAAACAATTTTAGGTAATGAAATACCTATAGATAAGACAAGTTACTTTACAGAAGTTAATCATCCAGGAATTTTATTAGAGAACCAAGAAAAATCTGCCATCATCTTTAAGGCTATAAATACCTTGCCAGAAGCACAAAGAGTTGTTTTTACGTTGGCAAAGATTGATGATAAAAGTTACCAAGAAATTGTAGAAATTACAGGTAAAAGCTTATCATCAGTAGAATCTTTAATGTTTAGGGCTAAGAAAGGATTGCAAGATAAATTAGAGAATTTTTATAAATCAGAAAATTAGTGCAAGTTTTTATAATTTCTAGCATCTAAATAAATAGTATTGTTTTAAGAACACAAAAAAATGAAAACTAAAAAAGACATAAATCAGCAGGTAGATGATGCTTTTAAAGCATTAGATAATATTAAAAAAGTTGAAGTAAATCACTTTTTTAAACATAAGGTTTTGCAAAAGTTAAATGCAGAAAAGGAAGAGAAGACACCTGTTTTTTCTTGGTTTACACCGCAATTGCAATTGGCAACTCTGAGTGTTATATTGTTATTAAATTTCGGAACTATTTTTTATGCTTTTAACAATTCGTCACAAAGTGCTAGTTCTACCTCAGATATTAAAACATTTGCACAAGAATACTCTTTACAATCAGATAGCAGTTCTATTTTAAATTAAAAGTTATGAAATCAAAATTACTTCCTATTCTTATCATCTTGTTAGTATTATTAAATGGAGTACTAATTTTTATGTTGGTAAAAAAACCGCATGAAAATCAACATAACAATCCAAAAAGGAATTTTTTAACAGCTCAATTAAGTTTTTCTGAAACTCAAAAAGAAGCATTTAGAACTTTAGATGTTGCGCATAGAGATGTTATGAGAAATTTAGAGGATCAAGTTAAAAATCAAAAAGATCTTTTATTTGATGGCTTTAATAAAGAAAATTTTACAATTGATTCTTTAACTACAAAAATTGGACTTTTACAAGCAAAAAAAGATGCAGAGGTTTTTACTTTTTTTAAACAAGTAAGAAAAATTTGTACTGCAGATCAAGTGCAAAAGTTTGATAAAATAATTAAAGAAGCAATAAGGGGCGGAGATAGAATGCCACCAAATAATAGAAGGATGCCTCCACCAAGATAATATATTTATAAATAATTTAGTTATAAAAAAGATCCAAAGCTTAACTGCTTTGGATCTTTTTTTTTTGAGAATTATAAAGTTGGTTTTTAAAGTATTTTATAATAAAGTTAATGCTTTAGTTTTAGGTGTTACTATTTTTTAATTAGATATGTTAAAGTAAAGTTAACGTGCACAAGTTTTTAAAAGGACTAGCATCTAAAGGTATATAAACTTAATAAATAGATTTAAAATGAAAAACTCAACAAATAAAATTTTAGCAGTCATAATAGTTTCTTTAGGGGTGTCAGCATCAAGTTTTGCACAAGCAGATAATTCTGATGACAAACCAAAAGGACCACCAACATTTAAACAACTTTTAAAAGAATTTGATGCAAACGAAGATGGTAAAATTTCTCAAAAAGAAGTAAAAGGGCCTTTGGCAAAAGATTTTAAAAAAGTTGATACTGATGAAGATGGTTTCATTTCAGAAAAAGAACTGAAAGATGCTCCTAAACCAGAGAGAAGAGAAAGACCAAGAAAATAAGGATAACAAAATAGAATCAAAAAAATCAATCAAACAATTAATTATGAAAAATTATAAAATTAAATTATTCTCATTAGTGATTACACTTTTTATTTTTTCGTGTACAAGTGATGATGTTTCTGATGTTACAGTAGATGATACAGATGATAGTAATGAAGTTGCTGTAGTAATAGATGATACAGATTTTGAAGCTATAGACTGGACAGAGGCTACACATAGTAAAGATGTAGATGCTAATATTAGCGAAGTTTTTGAAGATAACACAGTAAAAAGGTTAGACTTTGTTATTACGGAAGCTCGTTGGCAAACCATGTTAGATGATATGGAGAACCTTTATGGAACATTTGGAGGAAGTTCTGCAGGAGGACCTGGTGTTTCTGTAGATATCGATGAAGATCCAATTTTTGTGCCTGGAGAAGTGTTTTATGAAGGGAAAGAATGGTATAGAGTTGGTTTGCGTTTTAAAGGAAATTCAAGTTTAAAAAGTAGTTGGCAAGCAGGGATTTTAAAATTATCATTCAAATTAGATTTTGATGAGTTTGAAGATGATTATCCTCAAATAAAGAATCAACGTTTTTACGGAATTAAGAAATTAAGTCTTAAAAATAATTATGATGATAGTTCTATGTTAAGAGAAAAAGTAGCTACAGATGTGTTTAGAAACGCTGGCTTAGTGGCGTCTCATACCGCTTTTTACACATTATATGTGGATCATGGTAATGGACCACAATATTTTGGATTGTATACTTTAGTAGAAGAGGTAGATGGTAGTGTTTTAGATACACAATTTTCTGATGATGGAGGAAATCTATACAAACCAGATGGTGATGCTGCAAGTTTTGCAAATGGAACTTTTGATGAAGACGAATATGTAAAGAAAAATAATGAAGATGAGGCAGATTTTTCTGATGTACAAAGTCTTTTAACAATTATAAATGATGGTACAAAAACTACAGATGCTGCCGCTTGGAGAACAAGTTTAGATGCTGTTTTTGATACCGACATATTTTTAAAATACTTGGCTGTAAATACAGTGGTTCAAAATTGGGATACCTATGGTAGAATGACACATAATTATTTCTTATACAATGATCCTGCTACGAGTAAACTAACTTGGATTCCTTGGGATAATAATGAAGCTTTACAGACAGGTAAACAAGGTGGTGCTTTATCTTTAAATTTCTCTGGATTAACAGCTTCTCAATGGCCATTAATAGGGTATATGTATCAAGATGAAGTGTATAAAGAAAAGTATGATGCGTATGTAGAAGAGGTTATAAACGGTGCGTTTAATGAATCTACAATTCAGGCTTTATATACAAGCTATGCCGCTTTAGTAGAAGAATATGCAACATCAGAAGTTACAGGTTATACATTTTTAAATAACAGTTCAGATTTTCAATCGGCAGTTAGCCAATTAAAATCACATGCAACTTCTAGAAAAGCTGCAGTAGCAGCTTATTTAAATTAAAGAAAATAGTATTTGAGTTTGGTTAGTTATTAAAAGCTTCATATAAAATTGTGAGGCTTTTTTTTAATGTCTTTTTCACTGAAGGTAATACAAGTTTAAAAAAACAGTATCTAAACTTTATATAACATAATTATAATATAAAATGAATATATGGTAGATAATATTAAAAGTATTATGGAAAATTTTTCTTCGATTTCTTTAGAGGAAATGAATAGTGTAGCATTAATGAAAAGAACGGATACTAAATTTGTAATTAATAAAATTCAGTTATTTTCTATTCTAAAAGAAATAAGAAATCATTATAAGGTTTTAGAAATTAAAAAAGATAGAATAATGAGTTATTCGTCTTTATATTTTGATACAATTGAAAATAAATTTTATAACGATCATCATAACGGAAAAAATAACAGAACAAAAATTAGACAAAGAAAATATATAGAATCTGATCTTTGTTTTTTAGAGATAAAACAAAAAAATGGTAAAGGAGAAACCAATAAATCAAGAATACCTGTTTCTGATTTTGAGTTGAACTTAACCCAATCTTCTAAAGATTTTATTTCATCGACTACACTTCAAGAATATCATTTAGAGCCTAGTTTATGGAATGGTTTTAATAGAATAACACTTGTAAATTTAAAAAGTAAAGAACGTGTTACGGTAGATCTTAATTTATCGTATAAAATGAATGAAGTTAAAAAAGACTTCAAGAATCTAGTAGTGATAGAGGTAAAACAAGAACGGTTTAACCGAAAATCAGAAATTGTAAAATCATTAAAATCAATTCATCAAAATCCTTATAGTATTAGCAAGTATTGTATTGGTATGGTTAGTCTTTATAATGATTTAAAGTACAATGTTTTTAAAAGAAAATTAATAAAAATAAATAATATAATTGCATAACTATGGAGTTTTTAGATATCCCTTTATTCGATGATGATTTTTTTAAAATGATGTTTAGACTTTGTTTAAACTATATTTTTCTAACCATAATTATTCGATTTATTTACTATCCTATTTCAAAAAGAAAAGACTACGTTTTTACGTATTACTTAATTAGTCTCATTGTGTTTTTCTTATGTTTTACGCTTAAAAAATATCAAATGGATATTGGAATGGCCTTGGGGTTATTTGCCATTTTTGGTATTATTAGATACAGAACAAATCCTGTAGATATTAAAGAAATGACGTATTTGTTTGTGGTTATTGGGGTTTCAATAATTAATTCTTTGGCAAATAAAAAAATGAGTTATGCAGAAATTTTATCTGCAAATATAATTATTGTTACTGTACTGTTGCTTATCGAAAAATATTGGGCTTTAAAACAAGTGGTTTCTAAGTCTATTGTTTATGAAAATATAGAAAATATTAAACCTGAAAATTATCATCTCTTAAAAGAAGATTTAGAAAACAGAACGGGTTTGTCTATTAACTCTATAGATATTGGTCAGGTAGATTTTTTAAAAGATACTGCAACAATTGTTATTTTTTATTACAAAAATAAATAGGCTTTTAACTTAAAAATAAATGGATATAATGAGTATAATCAGCACAAAAAAAGCACTATTTTTAAAGTTGTTAGTCTTAAATGCAATTTTATTTACAAGTTTAAATTATGGGCAAACAGCAGATAGTGATTGGGCTTCTTGGAGTACCTTGGGAGTAGAATATAAGTTGAATAAAAAGTGGAGTTTTGGCTTAGAAGAACAGTTTAGATTAAAAGAAAACTTCTCTGAAGTTGATGCCTTTTTTACCGAATTAAATGCAGAATACACCTTGTTTAAAGATTTTAAAATGGGTGTAGGTGCAAGGTATATAAGAGAGAATGATAATAAAGGAAATATACAAGGCTATGAAAATCATTTTAGATTTCAGGTTGATGCCATGTACAAACATCAAATTAATAATCTAGAAATTGGATATAGATTGCGTTATCAAAATAAAAATGAATTAGGTGTTTCTACTGATGAAGGAGATGAGGCAAATCAAAACATTCGTTTTAAGACTTCTCTAGAATACAATTTTAAAAATTGGAAATTTGATCCTAAATTTTCTGCAGAAATATTTAATAAGTTTCAAGATGGAGATGAAAATGGATTTAATAAATATAGATTAACTTTAGGTACAGACTATAAAATAAAAAATTTTGGTAAAGTAGGGGTGTTTTATCGATTTGAAAAAGAGTTGAATGTAGATTTTCCGGACATCACAAATATTTTAGGACTAAAATATACCTACTCTTTTAAAAATAAAAAATCATCTAAACGAAAAAAATAGTATTAAAGTTCGATTAATTATTAAAAGCTTTCTAAGAAATTAGAAAGCTTTTTTTGTTAAAAAAAGTTAAAGAACACAAGTTTATTCATAAAAGGACATCTAAACTTTTATAAAACAATTTAAAATGATGAAAAAGTATTTCATACCAATATTAGCAAGTATTTTATTAATAGGGTGTAAAAGTCAAGCGACTAAGCATACACATAATGGAGAAACAGAAAGCCACACACGTATTGCTGTAAATTATTTTGATTCCTATAGTTTAATAAGTAAAATTTTTGGAACAAAAACAATTGTTACTGTAACTGGTGATGAACGAAAAATGGTTACAAATGCATTGCCAGATCATAAAACAGGTGCTTTTCCAAGAAAAGGAAATCCGAATATAATTTCTGCTCAGAATAAAACATACACCTTTCCTGCAAAACCAAAGTATACAGGGAAAGCAACTTGGGTTAGAGAACCAGGAGTTGCGTTAAACGGAGTAAAGTTTGAACCAGGAACCGCGGAAGTTGTTGTTTGTGAAACGGGAGAGAATTATAGGGTAGAAGCTTTCCAAGATGTAATAGATCTTGGTCTCGATTTTAATCATGCGCACGTACAGCCAACAGGGGAGTATCATTATCACGGAACTCCAACTTCTGTAATTAAAGAATTTGATACTGGAAAAGATTTGGTACACGTTGGTTTTGCACACGATGGTTTTCCTATTTATTACTCTAAAAGTAATGCCTATAAACCGAGTTATAAATTATTAGACGGAACGAGAGAGGGAGAAGATTGTGTTTATGAAAATCCGAAAGAAACCATAAAAATAGCTTTAAACGATAATCATGATGGAACCTATGGTTCCGATTTTGAATATGTTGCAAATTCTGGAGATCTAGATGAATGCAACGGAATTACAATAGATGGAAAATATATGTACTTGGTTACAAATGAGTTTCCGTATGTAAGCAGATGTTTAATGGGAGAGGTAAAAGAAGATGAACGTAGAGGACCGCCTAGAGATGGAAATGATGGAAGAAAAGGAGGGAAGCGTAAAAACTTTGAGGAACTATTAGAAATGATGGATACCGATAAGGACGGAAAATTATCTAGAACAGAAGTAAAAGGGCCTTTAAAGCAAGATTTTTCTAAGGTTGATAGCAATAAAGATGGATATGTTTCAAAAGATGAATTAGAGAAAGGACCTAAACCGAATAGAAAATAAATAATAAAAATTGCAAGTTTATTATAGAGCTCGCATCTAAATATTAAATAACCCAAAACCACTAAAAATGAAAAACCGATTTATTAAGACCACATCACTTATAGTATTACTTTTTTCGGCATTTGTTTCTTGTACTTCAGATACAGATGTAGATGCGGCAGATGTAGATGTTAGCGATACAGATACTGTAATTACAGAATTACATGCTGCATATTCCGAATTTAATACAGATGCTACAGATATTTATTTATCTAATAGTGGTACAACCGTTACCATAGAAACCACAGGTTTACCAAACCATGAAACTGTGTATTGGGGAGAGGGAAGTGAGTTATATAGAGAGGAATCTGGTGTAGCTACAACGCCGTCTATTATGTCTAGTAATAATAATGCAACCACCATTACGGTAGATGCTACTCCAAATTTAACGGGTAGCACTGTTAGTACACAATTAAACACCATAGGTATTGCTGTAAGTGGTGCTTCTATTTTTAATGACCAAGAAGGAAACGGAGCTTTAGATCAAGCAGCAGCAAGTTTAGATTGGACTGGGGCACACATTGGTCCTGGAGTTTATCATTATCATTTAGAACCAAAAGCATTTTCTGATGATGATGACAAATTAGTAGGTGTTTTATTAGATGGAGTTTTCTTGTATGGTAGAAAATGTAACGCAACAGGTACGTATCCAACAGATTTAGATACTTCTGGAGGTCATACTTCTACAACACAACATTCTGATGGGATAGAGGAATATCATTATCATATTATTAATGAATTATATGCTACAACAGGTTCTTATATTGCTTTTGAAGGTCCTTACCAAGGTTACTAAAATGAGATTTTTAAGATTATTATTTCCCCTTTTTTCAATTTGTATTATTGGTTGTAATTCTTCAAGCAATAGTGCAAAAAAGGATACCGTTCTTAAAAAAGTAGAAATTAACACCAAGATTATTGTTCATAAAGATAGCTTGGTTTTAAATGGTAATGAAGGGAATTGGTATTATAAGAATGCACTTTTTAATGGGTTTGCTGTAAAATATCACGCCAATGATACTTTAAAAGAAAAAACTGGTTTTTATAATGGTAAAAAAGAAGGTGTTTACAAAGTTTGGTTTAAAAGTGGTGTTTTAAAAATGGCTTCTCATTACCAACAAAACGTACTTGTAGGGAGTTACAAGGCTTGGTGGCAAAACGGAACTTTAGCTTTTGAAGCAAACTACAAAAAGGGCAAGTTAGAAGGAGTAGAACGTCAATGGTTTTCTAACGGAACCTTATCTAAAGAAAGACATTTACTAAAAGGAAATGAAAACGGTTTACAAAGAGCTTGGTTACAAAATGGTAAGATTTATGTAAACTATGAAGCTAAAAATGGTAGAACCTTTGGTATGAAACGCGCAAATTTATGTTATCAATTAAAAAATGAAAAAGTTGAAGAAAAGAAAGATATATAGTTTTGTTGTTGTGAGTTTACTTCTTTTTTTAAGTTGTAAAAAAACAGATCATAAAGAAATTTCTAGTAAAACCGACGTTTTACCTTATTATAATGAAGCTTCATTTACACCTAAATGGATAGCTGCTAAAAGTGATCAGTTAACATCTTTTCATACCATTCCAGATTTTAGTTTAACAGATCAGGATGGGAAAAATATTACTCAGAAAACATTTGAAAATAAAATTTATGTGGCCGATTTTTTCTTTACTACGTGTCCAGGTATTTGTCCTAAAATGACAAGTAATATGTCTTTAGTGCAAGATGCTTTTAAAAATGATGATGAAGTATTATTACTTTCTCATTCTGTAACACCTAGCATAGATTCTGTTGCGCAGTTAAAAAAATATGCTTTAGATAAAGAAATTGGTAAGAACTGGCATTTGGTTACTGGTGATAAAAAAGAAATTTACGACTTAGGCAGAAAATCATATTTTGTAGAAGAAGATCTAGGGAAACCAAAAAGCATTGACGATTTTTTACACACAGAAAATTTTGTTCTTATTGATAAAAACAAACACATTAGAGGTATTTACAATGGTTTAAGTAAAAATTCTGTAAAACAATTAATTGCAGATATTAAAACATTAAAATTAGAAATATAGTATTTTAGAAATTGTATATACTTAACCTTATCATTAATTTGATGAGGTTTTTTTATGCAATAATATTTACTTCAATTTCTAAAGGAATTCCAAATTTTTTAAAGATGGTTTCTTTTATTTTTTCAGCAAGCTGATAAATTTCGTTCCCACTGGCATTACCATAGTTAACTAAAACCAACGCTTGTTTTTCATGCACTCCGCAATTACCAAAACGTTTTCCTTTAAAACCTGCTTGTTCTATTAACCAACCTGCCGGAACTTTCACTTCAGTATCAGAAACCTCATAACTTGGTATGTTGGTATATTCTTTTTGAAGCTCTAAAAATTGAGAAGTAGCAATGACTGGGTTTTTAAAAAAACTACCGCTGTTTCCTATTTCTTTAGGGTCTGGAAGTTTCGATTTTCTAATAGCAATAACAGCATCAGAAATATTTTTTAAAGTTGGTTTTTTTATGTTTTTAGATATTAATTCTGTTTCAATGGCTCCGTAAGAAAAGTTTAAATTATGGTTGTTTTTTGTCAATTTAAAACTGACAGAAGTAATGATGTATTTCCCTTTTTCTTCATTTTTAAAAATGGAGTTTCTATAACCAAAATTACAGACTTCGTTAGAAAACTGAACTAATTTACCTGTTTCAATTTCTAAAGCTTCTACTTTTGTAATGGTATCTTTTACTTCTACACCATACGCACCAATATTCTGAATAGGGCAGGTACCTACATTTCCTGGTATTAATGATAAATTTTCAATTCCGCCATAGTTTTCAGAAACACACCAAAGCACAAAATCGTGCCAGTTTTCACCAGCATTTATCGTAATGTACGCTGCATTGTCATCTTCATTATCAATAGAAACACCTTTAATGTCTATATGCACTACTAACTTTTCAATATCTTTTGTAAGCAACATATTACTTCCTCCAGAAATTAAAAAGAGGTCTTTTTCAACCTTTAAAAGTTGCTGTAATTGATAGACAGAATCTACAGAAATAAAACGTTTGGCATTTACAGAAATACCAAATGTGTTGTAGTTTTTTAGTGATATGTTTTTTAGTATATTCATTTTTTCTGTAAATTTATAACGATGTTTATTCTTTTACATCAATTTAAAGTAAGTGTTTTTGATGTATATTGGATCCGCAATTTTTTATCTAATATATTGCTTATAAGTTTTACTTTTTTCGTTTTATTTTCTTCTTATTTTCAAACCTAAATTCATATAACTCTTTTAGGTCTTTAGAAATTTTTTCTTTCCACTCCAATAATTTTTCTTGATTTATACCACCTTCTGTTTCTTTAATTAGGATCATTCTTTGTTCAGAAAATTCGGCCATTATTTTATTACTAAGCTTTTTTAGAATGTCAAAACCTCTGGTTATTTTCCATTTCTTTAAAAACAATTGCTGTCTAAATTTCCGAGCGTGAATTTCGGCAAGATCAAATTGCATTTGCTGAAATTCTATTTGTTGATCAATATTCTTTACATTAGAGGTATCTATCCAAGAAGCGTTTCCTGAAAATAAATTTTCAACGTTTTTATTTAGATTTTTTTTCAAAAAATCAAATCCTTTTGCAGAATATGAAATTACAAATTGACTGTAAACATTTTGATTATTGTTGTCACTAGTTTTTATTTTAAAATCGTTTAAAGCTAGTTTTTTATCAGTACTCCATCTTTTTTCTCCGTCTTGTAATTCTTGGCTAAAACTATAATTTAAACAAGTTATACTTACTATAACTACTAAAAATATTTTTTTCATTTCCAATTTTTAACGTGTTGTTACTTATTTTTATAGCTGCTTTTCAGATAATGCAATCAAAACTTTAATTGCTTTTTCTGCGTCTTTTTTATCTACAAAAATATGATCATGATAATAACCTGAAATTACATTACAGCTAATATTATTTTCAGCTAATTCTGTTGAAAATATTGCTGTTAAACCAACTGCATCAAGAGACGAGTGAATGGTAAGTGTAATCCAAGAAGCAACATAATGGTACTTAAGGTTTAGTTTATCTGCTTTTTTCCTTTCTAAAACAATTGTTGTCCCTTCTTTTTCTTTAAATTCACAAATGGTGTCTTTTCGGTATATAATATCGATCTCTTTTACGGTAGAAAACACATATTCGCCGTCATTTAACTTTGGAGTCATTCCTTTTATTAATTCGGCTAAATTTGTTTCTCCAGACATATCATTAGTTTTTTTAATTGACTTTTATTTAGTTTAAACTTTATCAAAAAGTCGGGTTGTACGTCATTACCAAGTTTAAAATTATACTGCTCTAAATTTAACCAGTTTTATTTTTTTAACTCACGAATTGTTCCTGATATTGGTATAATTTCTTTTTGAATTGTTAAAAAAGTATTGACAGAGTTTTTCTTTAAATTAACCACTTGACTAACACCTAAGCCATCTTTTTCAATCCAAGAAAGAAATAAGGTATAATTATTAAGTCTTTGTTTAGAGTAGTTTTCATCTTCTTCTCTATCTTTTTCTTCTCCTTTTATACATTTCCAATGTAGAATGTTTTCTGATTTGAAATGCACTTCATACACAGAGTCTCCGTAATTATATTCAAATGTTTTTCCGGTTACAGAAATCACTTTTTCTTGAGACATATTTTTATCAACTACAGTTTGGTTATTTTCATTTCCATTATGTTTTTTACACGATATGATTGTTGTTAACATCATAATTGCGAATACTATGTTTTTCATGTTTTTTTATAAATTTAATTATTACTACTCGTATTTAAGATACATTATATGATTAGGATTTGATTTGGTTTTAGATATTTTGAAATTATATTTACCTACAATCTTAAAGCCTCTTTTTGTATAAAAATTTAGAGCTCTTTGGTTCTCTACCCAAACTGCCAACCAAATACCTTTCTGATGATGTTTTTTTGATAATTGAATATTAAAATCTAATAGTTTAGTACCTAATTTTTGTCCGTAAAACTCCTTTAAAAGATATATTCTATCTAGTTTAGTTACATATAAATCATCAATATCTTTGTTTGCAGAGTTCAATTCAATTTTAGAAAACCCAGCAACTTTATCATCAACATAGATAATATGATACTGGGTTTTTATATTTTTAAACTCCTTAGATATACTTGTTTTATTGTAAGTCTTAGAAATAAAACTATTCATGTCTTCTGCGGAAGCACTATGTCCGTGAGATTCTAAAAATGCTTTTTTACCAATTTCGGCAATTAACTCAGCATGTTCAATACTAGCTTTTACTATTTTAATATTGATGTCAGCTTTTATCATTTTTACTTAAAACATTATAAATTAGTTTTTTAATTCGCTACTATTTTTATAGTACCAGTTAAACTAATCTTTATATACTTTTAAAGCTTCTCCTAAAATTTCTACAGATCTAATTAAATCACTTTTGTTTAAAACATAAGCCATTCTAATTTGGTTTTTACCTTCACCTTCCGTAGAATAAAATCCGCTTGCAGGCGCTACCATAACCGTTTCGTTATTTAAATTAAAATCTTCTAATAACCACTTTGCAAAATGATCTGCATCTTTTACAGGTAATTGTGCAACGCAGTAAAAAGCACCTTTTGGGTTGGCAACTTTTACACCATCAATTTTACCTAATTCTGCAATTAAAGTATTTCTTCTTTCTACATACTCTTCTTTTACATCATCAAAATATTGTTGAGGCGTGTCTAAAGCAGCTTCACTAGCAATTAAAGCGTACGTTGGCGGACTTAAACGTGCTTGCGCAAATTTAATAGCTGTTTTTATAAATTCTTTATTTTTAGAAACAATGCAACCAATTCTGGCACCACACATGCTGTAACGTTTAGATACAGAATCTATAATAATTGCGTTTTCATCTAAACCATCTAAAGCTAATACTGAGGTATGATCTAAACCATCATAAGTAAATTCTCTATAAACTTCATCTGCAATTAAATATAAATCGTGTTTTAAAACAATTGCTTTTAATTTCTGAATTTCTTCTTTAGAGTATAAATATCCTGTAGGATTACCAGGGTTACATATTAATATAGCTTTGGTTTTTTTTGTAATTAATTTCTCGAACTCTTCTATTTTTGGCAATGCAAAATTATCTTCAATTTTAGAAATTACAGGTACAACGCTAACTCCAGAAGCTGTAGAAAATCCGTTGTAATTTGCATAAAAAGGCTCAGGAATTATTATTTCATCACCCGGATCTGTAATACTTCCAATTGTAAAAAGCAAGGCTTCAGAACCTCCTGTTGTAATTACAATATTGTCTGCAGTTACATTTACATTGTGTTTTTTGTAATAAGAAACGAGTTTGTTTCTGTATTCTTCAGAACCTTCAGAACGCGCATACGCTAATGTGGTAATCGTATTGTTTTTTACTGCGTCTAAAGCAACTTGTGGTGTTTTTATATCTGGTTGACCTATATTTAAATGGAATACTTTAACACCTCTTTTTTTAGCATCTTCGGCATACGGTACCAATTTTCTAATTGGTGATTCTGGCATTTTTAATCCTTTCTTAGATATTGCAGGCATAGTTATGTTTTAAATATTTGTATATGCGAATTTCCGAAATATATTTTACTTAAAAGAGTATATTAAAGAAACTTTAACGAGGTTAATATTTATCGATATTATAGGTTAAAATCTTAAGTTGTATCTTGTATATGTAAAAAGATCAACTTGATAAAAACCTGCTTTCTTATTATCTTATCAATATTCTTCTCATTTGAGTTGAGTTCTCAAACGGGGTTTGTTTTTAAAGGTCTAAAAAATCATCAACAAATACGTTTTAGACTCATTAATAATTTAATTGTAATTCCTATAGAAGTTAATGGAAAGGAATTGTCTTTTATTTTAGATACCGGTGTAAATAAAACTATTATATTTCGTTTATCGGATAAAGATAGTATTGGTTTGTTAAATACTTCTAATATTCAGTTACGAGGTTTAGGAAGTGGGGATGCCGTAGAGGCTATAATATCACAAAAAAACACCTTTAAAATAAAAGGGTTAGTAAGTAACAATGAAGCGGTATATGTTGTTTTAAATGACTTTTTTGATTTATCCAGTAAAATGGGGACAACCATTCATGGTATTATTGGGTATAGTTTATTAAAAGACGTAATTATAAATATCAATTACAAAACAAAAAAGATTCACTTTTACAATCCTTTAACCTATACCTATAAAAAGTGTAAAAAATGCGAAACGATTCCGTTTCAGTTTTATAGAAGGAAACCTTATATTAAGGCTAAGGTTGGTTTAGACACCATTGGAGATACATTTACAGATGTAAAATTATTAGTAGATTCTGGAGGAAGTGATGCTATTTGGCTTTTCGAAAATTCTAAAAAAATGATTAGAACGCCTAAATTATTTTTTAAAGATATTTTAGGTGAAGGATTAAGCGGATCTATTTTTGGCAATAGAAGTAGAGTTTCTAAGTTTAAATTAGGTCGGTTTGTAATTAAGAACCCAACGGTTTCTTTTTTAGATTCAGTATCAACACATAATGCTAGAAAATTTAAAGCAAGAAATGGAAGTATTGGAGGTGGTATTTTAAGTCGGTTTAAAGTTTGGATAGATTATCCTAATAAAAAAATTACTTTAAAAAAGAATGGTTCTTTCACTGACGATTTTAATTATAATATGAGTGGGTTAGATATTGGTTATAACGGCAAACAGTTGGTAAAAGAAGAAGTCGTAGAAAAGGCTACAAATCCTTATAATAGGGAAAGATCAGATAGAAATTCAGTTTCTTTTGTTACCAGATACTCTTTTAATTTTAAACCTTCTTTTGTAATTCGTCATGTTGTAAAAAACTCAGCAGCAGAAAAAGCGGGCTTATTAAAAGATGATGTTATTCTAGAAATTAATGGCAAACAAGCCCATCAATTAGATATAGCTTATATTATTCATAAATTTCGAGAAAAAGATAAAAAGAAAATTAGAATTACAGTTATGCGAAATGGTACAAAAATGAAATTCGAATTTCGTTTAGAAAAAAAAGTTTAATGCTGGGTAACCACACTTTTATCTTTTTCTAAAGAAATTTGTTTATTTACAAAACCTTTAATTTTAATTGGCTTTCTAGGGTTTTTTGCATTAGAAAAAACAGTAATTGTTTTAGAAAAACCACCAACTCTATTGGTATCATAAGAAACTTTAATTTCGCCTTTTTCTCCTGGCATAATTGGGTGTTCTGGTTTTTTAGGAACCGTACAACCACAAGAAGACTGAATGTTTTTTATAATTAATGGTTGATCTCCAATATTTGTAAAAATAAAAACTCTTTCTCCATTAGAATTTTTATCAATTTTACCATAGTTAATTGTTTCTTCTTCAAATTTAAATTCTTGCGCGTTTATAGAAAAAGAAATAAAGAAAATTACTAATAATGTACCAAAGGTTTTCATAATAAATATTTTATACTGTAAAATTAAGACTAATAATTTGTTTTAAAAAATCAACTACTAATTTTCTCTAGAAAATAGATAATTGTACTTTTGCTAACTATATTACAAAAACAATACCAAAGTATGACAATTCCATCTAAATATGATGCAAGCCAAGTAGAAGATAAATGGTACGACTACTGGATGAAAAACAACTATTTTCATTCTACGCCAGATGAAAGAGAGCCTTACACAATTGTAATTCCGCCGCCAAACGTAACAGGAGTATTACACATGGGGCATATGCTAAACAATACCATACAAGATGTATTGATAAGACGTGCACGTTTGTTAGGTAAAAATGCATGTTGGGTTCCCGGTACAGATCATGCATCTATTGCTACAGAAGCAAAAGTGGTTGCCAAATTAAAAGAACAAGGTATAAGCAAAAGCGATTTAACGCGTGAAGAGTTTTTACAACACGCTTTTGATTGGAAAGATGAATACGGAGGAATCATTTTAGAGCAATTAAAAAAACTAGGAGCTTCTTGCGATTGGGAAAGAACTGCTTTTACAATGGATCCGGAAATGTCTGAATCTGTAATTAAAGTTTTTGTTGATTTATACAACAAAGGTTTAATTTATAGAGGGTATAGAATGGTAAACTGGGATCCAGAAGCAAAAACTACACTTTCTGATGAAGAAGTAATCCACGAAGAAAGACAAGGAAACTTGTATTATTTAGAATATAAAATTGAAGGATCTGAGGATACTTTAACCATTGCGACTACAAGACCAGAAACTATTTTTGGTGATACTGCAATTTGTATCAACCCAAATGATGAACGTTTTACGCATTTAAAAGGGAAAAAAGCAATTGTACCTTTATCTAATAAAGTAATTCCTATTATTGAGGATGAATATGTAGATTTAGAATTTGGTACAGGTTGTTTAAAAGTAACACCTGCACACGATGAAAATGATAAAAATTTAGGTGATAAACACAATTTAGAGGTTATCGATATTTTTAATGATGATGCTTCTTTAAATTCCTTCGGATTACATTATCAAGGAAAAGATCGTTTTGTTGTTCGTAAAGAGGTTGCTAAAGAGTTAGAAGAAAAAGGAATTTTAGTAAAAACAGAAGTTCACGTTCATAAAGTGGGTACTTCAGAAAGAACAAAAGCCGTTATAGAACCTAGATTGTCTGACCAATGGTTTTTAAAGATGAAAGATCTTGCACAACCTGCAATTGATGCAGTTTTAGGTGAAGATGCAGAAATCAATTTATATCCAAAGAAATTTGAAAACACTTACCGTCATTGGATGGAAAATGTGCGTGATTGGAATATTTCTCGTCAGCTTTGGTGGGGACAACAAATTCCTGCTTTTTTCTACGGAGACGGAAAAGAAGATTTTGTAGTTGCAGAGAATATTGATACTGCTCTTGAGCTTGCGAAAGGAAAAACTAACAACCAACAACTAACAACCAACGACTTAACACAGGATGAAGATGCTTTAGATACTTGGTTTTCTTCTTGGTTATGGCCAATGTCTGTTTTCGACGGAATTAGAAATCCAGAGAACGAAGAAATTAAATATTATTACCCAACAAACGATTTAGTTACCGGACCAGATATTTTATTTTTCTGGGTGGCAAGAATGATTGTTGCTGGGTATGAATATAAAGACGAAAAGCCTTTTAATAATGTGTATTTAACTGGTTTGGTTAGAGATAAACAAAGACGTAAAATGTCTAAATCTTTAGGAAACTCGCCAGATGCATTAGGATTGATTAAAGCTTATGGTGCAGATGGTGTAAGAGTAGGTCTTTTATTAAGTTCTGCTGCCGGAAACGATTTAATGTTCGATGAAGACTTATGTCAGCAAGGAAAAGGGTTTGCAAATAAAATTTGGAATGCTTTCCGTTTGATAAAAGGTTGGGAAGTAGCTGCAAGTTTACCACAACCAGAAACGTCTAAAATTGGTTTAGAATGGTATGAGGCAAAGTTTCAAAAAACGTTAGCAGAAATAGAAGATCATTTTTCTAAATACCGTTTAAGTGATGCTTTAATGGCTATTTACAAACTAATTAATGATGATTTTTCATCTTGGTTATTAGAGATTGTTAAGCCTGCTTACCAACAACCAATAGACAAGCAAACATTTGATGCTATTATAGAAGTTTTAGAAAACAACTTAAAAGTATTGCATCCATTTATGCCATTTTTATCGGAAGATATTTGGCAATATATTGCAGATAGAACGCCAGAAGAAGCCTTAATTATTGCTAAATATCCAGTAATTAAAGATTTTGATGCGAAGATTATAGCAGATTTCGAATTTGCAACCGGAGTTGTATCAGGAATTAGAACCATCAGAAAAGATAAAAATATTTCTTTTAAAGATGCGGTAGAATTGTTTGTAATTGATAATGACAAAAGCACTAAAGAATTTGATGCTGTTATTCAGAAATTAACAAATACATCTATTATAAACTATGTTTCAGAAAAAGTAGAAGGCGCATCATTTAGAGTAAAATCTAATGAATACTTTGTACCTATTTCTATAGAAAATATTGATGTAGAAGCTGAAATTAAAAAACTAGAAGGAGAACTTAAAAGAGCAGAAGGTTTCTTATTCGGAATTACAAAAAAGTTATCTAATGAGCGTTTTGTGTCTAATGCACCAGAAAAAGTATTAGAATTAGAACGTAAAAAAGAGTCTGATACAATTGCGAAAATAGAAACGATAAAAAGTAGTTTAAGCTCGCTTAAATAATTGGATCTTACATAAAATTTGAAGAAAAACCCCATATTAGAATGCTATTATGGGTTTTTTAACATATTTAGTTAAAAATAGCTAAAACGAATACAGATTTATAATATTTAATCCTTTTTAGGGTTTAGAGTGTAACTATTAAATAAAACTTAACATAATGAAAAAATTAATTATTCCAGTTGTAGCCATCTCTTTGTTGGCAACATCATGTGTTTCTAAGAAAAAGTATGTTGCTTTAGAAAATCAGTATACAGATACTAAAGGAGTGCTTCAAAAAACAACTTTAGAAAAAGAAGCTTTAGAAGGTAAATTTGCGAAAATAGAGAGTAGAGTTGCTAGTTATAATGAGAAAATTAACTCCTTAAAAAGTGATAATTCAAGCTTACAAGATGCCAATGATGTTAAGTTAGATATGGTTGGTAAAACAGCTGTTATTTCTAATAACACTAGAGAAAGGATGAGAGCAACGTTATCAAAAGTAGATCCTGCGTTACTTTCTAATGCAAAAACTTTAAAAGATTCTTTAAACTTGGCAATATCTTATAATTTAAAAAATAAGATGAATACTACAGATTTAAATAATTCAGAGGATATCAATATTGATATTGATCAAACAGTGGTTATGATTTCTGTTTCTGATAAATTGTTATTTAACACAGCTAGTTATAAAGTTAAAAGAGGTGCTTATAGTTTAATTGAAAAATTAGCAAACGTTATTAAGTCAGAACCTAGTATGGATGTTATGATTGAAGGTCATACAGATTCTAGAACAATTAACAATGCTACGGTGCAAGACAATTGGGATTTAAGTGTAAAAAGAGCAACCTCTATTGTACGTCTTTTAGAAAGTAAATATAATATTGAAGGAAGTAGATTAATTGCTGCAGGTAGAGGATCTACAGTGCCTTTAGTAGAAAATACTACAAACGCTAATAGAGCAAAAAACAGAAGAACAAGAATTGTTATTTTACCAAATTTAGATAAATTCTTTGCTTTAATATCAGATGATCAACTTTCAGATTAATAAGTAGGTTTAAATAAATACATAATAAAAAAAGCTCCTTTTAAAGGAGTTTTTTTTATGCTATAAATAAGGGGGGATTCTCTTTTAATAATAGCGTAATAAATCCTTTAAAAAATGAGAGACACGTATCTAGTTTTCTCTTTTATTTGTGATAAAAATAATAAAATCGTACTATTGAAGTAAATAAAAAAAATATGAAAAATTCACTTATATTATTAATTGTCTTAATATCAGTTTCTTGTGTCTCTAAAAAAAAGTATGTAGATTTAGAAAAAAAGTATGTAGATGCCAAAGGTAATTTGCAAAAGTTAGAACTTAAATTTGAAAAGATTGATCAAAGAGTTCAAGCCTATAATGATAAAATTAATTCTCTAAAAAGCGATAATGTTACTCTAGAAAAAGAAAACGCCGTAAAGTTTAAAATGGTAGATGGTGTACCCGTTATTTCTAAAAAAGGTAGAAAGTTAATGAATGAAACGTTAACTAAAATTGATCCTAAAAAATTAGCAAATGCGAAGACTTTTAAAGATACTTTAAACCTTGTAGTAGCTTATAATATTTTTAAAAAGACATTTGTTTCTAATGAACTTCAAAATTCTGATGATATAAATATAGACATCGATCAAACTGTAGTAATGATTTCTGTTTCAGATAAATTGTTATTTAATACAGGAAGTTATAAGGTTAAACAAGGTGCATTAATGCTAATTACAAAATTAGCAGATATTATTGAATCTGAACCTAGTATTGACGTTATGATAGAAGGGCACACAGACTCGAAAACTATTAATAATGCAAGTGTGCAGGATAATTGGGATTTAAGTGTAAAAAGAGCGACTTCTATTGTGAGACTTTTACAAGAGAAGTTTAAAATAGAAGGAAGTAGGTTAATTGCTTCTGGTAGAGGAGATACAATGCCTTTGTTTTTAAATACAAGTGAAGAAAATAGAGCTAAAAACAGAAGAACTAAAATTATTATTATGCCTAACCTGAATAAGTTTTTTGCTTTATTAGCAGAAGAAGGTGAGGTTATTGAAGAGTAGTTGTTTTCTGCTAAACAATATCAATATATTTAAAAAAAGCTCCTTTTTATAGGAGTTTTTTTATGCTTTAAACTTTCTTAAAATGCATTGTTGTTTTTTTTAATACATTATAAATTAAGTGTTTAGTTTTTTTAGGTTGAATTAATAGAGGTTTTGTTTATCAATTTTTTTTTATCTTTAATGAAAAAAAAATGCTAACCAATTAATACTACCAAACGCTATGAAACCTAATTTATCTACCCATTTTTTTATTTTACTAATCTTAACACTATGTATGGGCATAGTAGGAAGTTTGTTTTATGTAAACGAATTAATAAACCATCCTCAATTTAATATTACTACTCCATATTATATTAATTTTATTACTGACATAAAACAAGATGTATGGTATTATATTTTCTTTTTAATTGATTTTATTTGGGCACCTATTCTGTTATATTTTTTATATAGAATATTAGATTTAAAAATTAAGAATAATAAACGATTAAAAATAATTTACTACTTTTTTATAATCACTTATTGTTCAGATTTTATTGAGAATTGGTTGTATTTATTAATGAAGTTTGATGCTTTAAAGTTTATAAAACCAGTTAAAGAAGGTTTGTATGCTTTGTCTTTTTTACTCTTTTTTATTGTTATGATTAAAAAGTATAAATCTGTATTAATAAAACTCATAATAGACGCTAGAATTAGTTTGGTGTTTATTATAATTGTATCCTTTCTTATCGGTTTTGTAGATCAGGGCGGAGACATTTTAATTACCTTATATGAAAGTAAATATAATTTAGTGTTAACGCTTCTTTTATTATCTGTAGTAGCCATACCAACTGCACATTACCCCATTTATTTTAAAAATTCTAAATATATGAATTCTAATCATTATGAATTTGTATTAAGTAAAACCATAAGGTTTTTATCATTCGGAATTATCTATTTTACTAAAGTTGATAACCCAGGTCAATTAGATAAGAGAACGGAAAATAAAAGTAAGGATGATATTTTTTTAATGCAGTTTTTAAGAAGATGTTTAGGAGTATTATTCTTTCTTTCCTTCTTTTTTATGTCGTTAAAGGCTATTGATAAAGTTTATAACTTAAACCTTACAGTACCAATTACCTTTTTTATAGCAATTTTACTTTTTTGGTTTACTTGGTATTTTTCAAGTCTAAAGGATATAGTAGACGCTTCTTTTAAAGAAAGTGAAAGTGCATTAAAAGAATTTATAAAAGAGGAAAAGAGGTTTGTTTTTATTATAAAGATGTTACCCTTTATTTTAGTTTTAATAGCGCTATTTATACTATATTTTTTAATAAATGAGGCAGAATGGTCCAAGACATATGTATTCTTAGCGTTAATAACCAATTTTTTATTAGCTATTTTATATATAGTTTCTGTTGTTGGAAGATCTTATTTAAAATATGTTTTTTATTCAGAAAAGTGGACAAAAATGTTTTTAGAAGCAAATACTACCTCCTACATAGACCCTATTTTACAACGCCAGATAAAACCATTTAAACCAAAGGTATTTAGTCTTTTATCACTTTTTAGTAATAATATAGTTTATTTGCGAATTATTTCAATTATTGGGGCTTTATGTGTTTTATCTTTAGTGTTTTTAACTATTTTTTGGAATAAAATTCATTTAGTAAATCCAATACCAATTTTTTTAATGTATTACATGGCGTATTATGGCATGTTAGTAATATATATTAAGCATAAAAAATATTATTTACAAGAGGAAGAACAGGTGATACCATCAAATTTTGATAAAATAAAAAAGTATCAAGAATTATGGAAATATTACATTCCGGGAGCTTTAACCATTTTAACTGTAATTGGTGTCTTTAGTATCTTTACAGGAAATGATTTACATGAATTGCAAACTATAAAAAGAACTGGAAAAGAAACATCAATATCCAATTTTAAGGATACTATAAAAGGTAAGGATAAGCATTATTTTGTAGCATCTTTTGGCGGAGGACTAAAGTCAAATTTATGGACCATGTTGTTACTTGATAAATTAGAATGCCGTAAAAATGATTTTTTTGAAAACGCAAGATGTATTTCAACGGTTTCTGGAGGAACTGTAGGCGCTGCAAATTTTGCATTTATGAAAGCCAATAAAATTGAAAATAGAACTGAAAAAATTGAAGAATTGGGGAGGTTAAATTCTCTTTCTCTAGATATTGTTTTTCTTTTAGGAGCCGATTGGTTACGAGAATTAATACCAAGTGTAATTACAAAGTTTAAGGGTAAAGACCGTTCTTTTTATGGAATGAAACAACATTTATTAGTATTTAATGATTCTCTACAAGAACAATCAGAAACTTTTTATAGAAGTTATAATAAAATTATTGATCCGTTTCCTCCTTTAATCATTAATTCTACTTCCTTAAATGGTAGATATGCCAACTCTTTATCTTTGGTTTTAGACAAAGAAATGAATGATAATTATGATACAATTTTTCCGGGAGCAATTAATATTTTGGGTTCAAAAAAAGGGGAGGAGCTTTCCTTGTATCGGGTTGCATCTACTAGTAATAGATTCCCGGTTTTAAGTCCTACTGCTCAAATACAAAAAAAAGGTCATTTTTTGGATGGTGGTATTTTTGAAAATTCAGGCTTGTTAAGTGCACACAGTTTTGCCCGTTTTTTAGAGTCGGAAAAGGTTATTAAAAAGAATGATGCTACCAAGAATATTAAGTTTGTAAATTTTATCAATTCTAAAGAAAACTATATTTTAGAATTTATTCGAAAAAATAAAAAAACTATATTTTTAGACGCTATAGATCCTACCGCAGAGTATGCTGGTATTTTAAATGTATTATCTGCTACAGGACATAATCCAGCTTATATTAAAGAGACAATTAAGAGAGAATATGAGTTAATTTCTATTTTCTTGCCACATTGTTTTAATTTCAAAGACCTTAAAAAAATACTGGGTGGTTTTCCAGATTATAAAGAAGGAAAATTAGATAAAATATTAAATTTAATTAAAGAAAATAATGATACTATTACATCTATATTAAGTTCTAAATCTAAAACGGAATATGACCTAGATAAATGGGGAGTTGTGCAACCTGCAACTGGCAGACTATTAAGTGAAGCTTCTGTAAAGTACCAAATAATGATGGTAAATTATCATCCAGATGTTCGTGAAGAATTAAATAAATTTAAAAATTAAAGTAAATTTAATACCGATTTTTAAAATAATATTAACAGAAATACCGAGAATAGATTGTAATAAAAGATAGTTAATTTTTAGACTGTTTAATATGGGGGATGAGGTAAAAAATAAAAATATTATGATTAAAAACAAATCCTTCAGGTTTTAAAATCCTGAAGGATTTGTTACAATTTTATGGAATAGTGTTTATTCTAAAATAGCATTAATATTAGCTAATTCATCCTCAGAAAAAACAGTGTTTTCAGTGGCTTTTATACTGTCTAAAATTTGAGTTGTTTTACTTGCTCCAATTAATACAGATGTAATTCTATCATCTTTTAAAATCCAAGAAATTGCCATTTGTGCTAAATTTTGGTTTCTACTTTTAGCAACTTCGTTTAAAGCTTTAATTTTAGGTAGCATTTCTAATACTTTATCCGTTTTTAAATAACGACCATCTTTTACGGCTCTAGAATCTTTTGGCAAACCATTAATATATTTACCTGTTAACATTCCTTGTGCCAAAGGAGAAAAGCAAATAGCTCCAACACCCGAATTTCCTAATAAATCTACCAATCCATCTTCTATCCAACGATCAAATAAACTATATCTAGGTTGATGTATTAAACAAGGCGTTCCTAAATCTTTTAATATTTTAAAAGCTTTTTCTGCTTCTTTAGGTTGATAGTTAGAAATACCAACATACAAAGCCTTTCCTTGTCTTACTATTAAATCTAAGGCACCCATAGTTTCTTCTAAAGGAGTATCGTTATCTGGTCTGTGATGATAAAAAATATCAACATAATCTAAGTCCATTCTTTGTAAACTTTGGTCTAAACTAGAAATTAAATATTTCTTAGAGCCAAAATTTCCATAAGGACCTTCCCACATATCAAAACCTGCTTTTGATGAAATAATCAATTCATCTCTGTATTTTTTAAAATCCTTTTTTAAGATTTTACCAAACGTTTTTTCTGCAGAACCATAAGGCGGTCCATAGTTGTTTGCCAAATCAAAATGTGTAATTCCGTTATCAAAGGCACATTTTAACAAATTTCGAGCGTTGTCAAAATCGTCATTTTTACCAAAATTATGCCATAAACCTAAAGAAAGTTCAGGTAAAAGCAAACCGCTATTTCCTGTTCTTCTGTAGTTCATTTTATTATATCTTTCTGAATCTGCTTTGTATTTTTGTTTTATACTCATTATATTTAGAAATATTTTTTTAAACCAAAAAGTTGTTAAAAAATAAGAACTTTTTATTAATTAATAGTGAGACTGGTAACTGAAACTGAAAACTGTTTACTAATTTTATGCTAATGCTTCTTTTAAAATAGTTATTGGGTGTTTTGCAACACGTTTTGTTCCATCAAAAATTTGATGTCTACAACTTGTACCCGCCGCAACAATTTGCGTTTCTTCGGGTGTATTTCTAATTTTAGGAAACAAAGTATCTTCACCAACTTGCATTGATACTTTATAATGTTCTTTTTCATACCCAAAAGAACCTGCCATTCCGCAACAACCAGAATTGATAATTGTTACCGAATAGTTTGTTGGAATATTTAAAATTTGAAAACTAGCATGTGTTCCAGACAATGCTTTTTGATGACAATGTCCGTGTATTTTTAAAGTCTTAGTGGCACTTGTAAATAGAGTTGTATCAATATTTCCTTTTTCTAATTCTTTCGCTAAAAACTCTTCGAACGTAAAACTATTTTTCGCAATTTTTTCTGCGGATGCTTTATCATCAGCTAAACGAATATATTCGTCTCTAAAGCCTAAAATTGCAGAAGGTTCTAAACCTAATAACGGAGTTTCGTCTGTTATAATGTCTTTAAAAATAGACACATTATTATTACAAATTTGTTTTGCTTCTTTTAAAAATCCTTTAGAAATATGACTTCTTCCACTTTCATCGTGGGCAACGGTTTTTACTTCATACCCTAATTTTTCTAATAAAATAACGGCATCTTGTCCAATTTCTGCATCGTAAAAATTGGTAAATTCATCGTTAAATAAATAAACGGCTTTTTTAGATGTTTTAGGGTGATGCTTCTTTAACCAACTATCTAAAGTCTGATTTGCTAATTTAGGCACTGTACGTTCTACAGCAACTCCTAAAACTTTTTTAGCAAGCGTAGAGTTGGTAAAAAAGTTAGTAATAGTAGGAAAAGCACTTCCTAATTTATTGTATTTGGCATTGTTTGCAAACATTTTATTTCTAAAAGAATAGCCGTTTGTTTCTTGATATTGATATAAAAACTCTGCTTTCATAGTAGCAATATCAACATTACTTGGGCATTCTGACGCACATGCTTTACAGCTTAAACAAAGGTCAAAAACTTGTTTTAACTCTTTATGATTAAATTTATTTGCTTGGTCTGAGTTGGTTAAAAACTCACGCAACGTATTTGCTCTTGCTCTTGTAGTATCTTTTTCGTCTTTTGTAGCTCTGTAACTTGGGCACATGGTTCCGCCAGCTTCTACAGGTTTTCTACAATCTCCAGAACCATTACATTTTTCTGCTAATTTTAAAATTCCTTCACTATCAGAATAATCTTGAATGGTTTTTATTGTAGGTTCATCTCTACCAATTTCATATCGCAGGCTTTCATCCATCGCAAAAGCATCTGTAATTTTACCTTGGTTAAAAACGTTGTTAGGATCAAATGCTTTTTTTAATCGTCTTAATAATTGATAATTTTTATCACCAATCATTAAAGGTATAAACTCTGCACGCACAATTCCGTCTCCATGTTCACCAGAAAAAGAACCTTTGTATTTTTTTACTAGCTCTGCCGTTTCTGTGGTAATTTTTCTAAATAAAACTACATCTTCTTTTTTCTTTAAATTTAAAATCGGACGTAAATGCAATTCCCCTGCACCAGCATGCGCATAATACACAGCATTTTGTTGGTACTTCGTCATAATTTGGGTAAACTCTTTAATATAATTTGGTAAATCTTCTAAAGCAACCGCAGTGTCTTCTATACATGCAACCGCTTTTTTATCGCCAATAATATTTGCCAAAGCACCTAAACCTGCTTTACGTAAATAATGCACTTTAGCAATATCTGCTCCGTATACTTTTGGGTGATGATACCCGAAATTATTTTTTTCTAAGTCTGCAATTAATTTATCTGCTAAAATTTCTGTTTCTTCAATGGTGTTTGCAGAAACCTCTAACATTAAAACAGCTTCTGGATCACCTTGTAAAAAGAAACGATTTTTAGCTAATTCTCTATTGTTTTTAGAACAATCTAAAATGGTTTTATCCATCAACTCACAATTATATAAATTGTGATTCATAGCAATTATAGTAGCATTTAAACTCTCGTTTATAGATTTAAAATGCGTACAAACCATAATACTTTCTGTAGGAGGAAGGTTGTCTAATTGCAACGTAATTGATGTTGAAAAAGCCAAAGTACCTTCACTACCCGTTAATAATTTTGCAACATTTACTGTTGGTGATGTTCCGCCAAATAAATCTGAAACTAATAACTCATCAACCGCATAACCGGTACATCTTCTATGAATGGTTTTTTTAGGAAACTCATTTTTTATTTCTTGTTGATTTTCTGTGTTAGAAAGTTCATCAAAAAGATGTTTATAAATTTTTCCTTCTTGGGTGTTTTCTTTTGTTTTTTTGATAAACTCTGCAGAGTTAATGTCTTTAAAAACGGCAGTGCTTCCATCACTTAAAATAGCATCAACTTCTACTACTTTATCACGAGTTGCACCGTATTTTATAGACGTACTTCCAGAGGAGTTGTTACCAACCATTCCGCCCATCATACATCGGTTAGAGGTAGAGGTGTTTGGTCCAAAAAACAAACCAAAAGGTTTTAAATACGCATTTAAAGAATCTCTTACAACACCTGGTTGTAGCGTAATTGTTTTTGCTTTTTCATCAAAAGAAATAATTTTAGTAAAATGTTTAGAAACATCCACTACAAGTCCATCTCCAACACATTGTCCTGCCAAGGAAGTTCCGGCAGTTCTAGGTATTAGTGTAATTTTATTTTTTGTAGCAAAATCAATTAAGGTTTTAATATCTTTTTCATCCTTTGGAAAAGCAACCGCTAAAGGAATTTTACGATATACAGAAGCATCTGTAGCGTATAAAGTTTTATGTAAATCATCGAAAAGGACATCACCAGAAAGTGAATTATGAAGTTGTTCTAAAACAGCGTTTTGAATCATTTTGTTGTGTAAATAAGTATTCTGTACACAAATATCTGAATAAAAAACTCATTATTTCTATCAGAAAAAACTTCTTTTATTATTTTTATCGATTCCATAAAAAATGATTTGAAAAACTGATAATTTGAGAGATTTAAAAAGTATAAGTATTAATCGGTGCTATTTCTGTAATTGGCATGTATACTAGGTTTTAAAAAGTATCTTTGCCAAATATTATTTAGCAAACAATTAGATACTTATTGTTGCTAAGTTCTTTTTTAATATTATCTTAAAATCATGCGTTGCAAACACCATTTGTCTGTAATTCTATTTAATTAAACATAAATTGATGAGTGCCAAACTAAAAATAAACAAACCAACACCAATTGCGCCAGGTGAAGATCTAGTAAGATTTGATAGCAATACAGATATAAGAGAAACATTGTATGCGATGAAAGCTGGTAAATCGGTTTTAATTACAGAATTTTATAGCAACGGAATGTTGCTTTTAAAAGAGTTACAAAAGCATTTAAAAATCCGTTTGCCTAATAAAACCATAAAAGAACAACATGCTTTTAGAGCAGAATACCATAGACTTTCTAATTTAATTTTATTAAAAATTACGAATCAAGAAGTAGCGGTAGATAAGGCTCCTAAAATTGGTTGGTTACATACATTGTATACCGGTAAAAATGATTTTTTATTAACGTTTCCAGAAGTACAAAGATTAAATAGTGCATGGCAAAAGTTTCATAAAGGCGTTAAAGTACCTGTTTTAAGAAACAAAGTACATCCTTATTACGGAGTGTATTTTCCTACTCGTTTCGATCATTTAACCTTGTTTGATAATTGGTTAAAACGTTACGAAGGCCCTAAGAAATCTGCAATAGATGTTGGTATTGGTAGTGGAGTATTGTCTTTTCAGATTGTACAACATGGTTTTCAGAAAGTTTTTGGTACAGATACAAAACCGAATGCTATTTTAGGTTTGAAAGAATTTATGGGAGACACAAAGTTATCTCGTAAAATAGAATTGAATTACGGAAACCTTTTTGCTACGATAGAAAAAGAAACCGAATTAATTGTTTTTAATCCGCCTTGGTTGCCAGCAATTTCTAATGAAGAAAATATAGACGAAGCTGTTTATTATAACAAAAACTTGTTTCCTAAGTTTTTTGCAGAAGCAAATAATAAATTGTCTGAAGACGGAAAATTAGTGGTTTTATTTTCTAATGCAGCGCAAATAAAGAATCTTACAAAAGAGAATCCGATAGAAAAAGAATTGGCAAAAGGAATTCGTTTTAAACTAGAAAAGTGTTTAAAGAAAACGATAAAACCACCAGTTGATAAATCTAAAAGAGACAAAAAAGTAACTGCTTTAGAAGAAGTGCAACTTTGGGTTTTGACTAAAATCTAACGTATTATTTGTCATTTCGACTTTAGGAGAAACCACATTACTGTGATCGCACTAAATTGATCAGTTTGAATTTTAGTAAAGTAGAATAAGAATATAAGGATAGTAATTAGTTTTACTGTCCTTTTTTATTGATTAAAAGTTTTAAAATTCTCTTTTGTCTATTCGAGCGCAGTCGAGAATTATTTGAATTTTGAATTAGGTTTCGACTGCACTCAACCAGACATCTTGCGTTACTAAATTTAATATAGAATTGGTACATCGAGTGATATTGCTTTCGAAAAATTGTATCGAGATGTTTTTAAGATTACGAAATAACTTTTTTTCTCGAATAAGTAAGTAAACCCAAAATAGGACCAATTGCCAATAGCAGATAAATAAGGTTAGAATCCGTAGTTTCTGTATAGCTACTTATCAATTGAATGCTAACAATAGTAATGGTAAAGCCAATACAATTTACAATGGTTAATGCGGTTCCTTTGTTTTCTGATGCTACATTTTGTGCCACTAAAGTAGAAAATAACGGAGAATCTGCAACAACCACCATTCCCCAGAAGAGTAAAAAAGCAATAAATATATTTTCATTTGCTAGCTGAAACATCAACGGAGCAACAAGGCAACAAACACAAGAGAAAAATAAAGCCAAATATGCAATGTTCTTGGGGCCAAATTTCTCGGATAAATAACCTGCTACTACACAAGACAAACTTCCTATTGCTATAATAAAAAAGGATAGTAACGGAATATTAAAATGCGTGTTCGTATGTGAATTCGCATAGACTTTTAAAAGAATAGGTACAAAAGTCCAAAAGGTATAGAGCTCCCACATGTGTCCGAAATAACCAAAAGCCGCTTTTCTAAAATTTACATTTTTAAATATTGAAAAACAAATGGTAATATCTAGCTTTTTTCCAGCAGTTCTGTAAGGTCCATTAGGTACAAAAAGCAACATTAATAATCCGCCGAAAGCCGCTAAAACCGAGATGGATATTATAATTGTTTTCCATGAATACCCTTGCATTAAATCTTTCAATAAATGTGGTAAGGCAGTACCTAAAACCAAGGCTCCAACTAAATAACCTAAAGATTTGCCTAAGCCTTTGTTAAAATAATCTGTGGCAATTTTCATGCCTACGGGGTAAATTCCTGCTAAGAAAAATCCGGTTAAAAAACGCATACCAATTAAAGTAAGAAAAGTTTGATTTTCAAAAATAAGTCTCAAATTGAAAAATGCACCTAAAATTGCACAGAAAAAAAACACTTTAGATGGCGAAAAACGGTCTGCTATGGTAAACAAAGCAAATACTAAAGTACCCATTATAAAGCCAAATTGTACTGCAGATGTTAAATAGCCTAATGCAATATCACTTAAATTAAAACTAGTTACTATATCTGTCATTACTCCGTTGCTTGCAAACCAGATTGAGGTACAGCAAAATTGAGAAATAATGATTATTGGAAGTATGTATTTTGATTTGCTCATAGAAGAAAACGAAAGTACCAAAAAGGAGACAATAATCAATAAAAAATATTTTGCCAGTTCATTAGAATCTCTATCTTTGATTCTGATGAAAAAAGTAAAAATCATAGAATGTCCTCGTGACGCAATGCAAGGAATAAAATCTCATTTTATTTCTACAGAGAAAAAAGCATTGTATATAAACTCCTTATTAAAAGTGGGGTTTGATACTATAGATTTTGGCAGCTTTGTTTCTCCAAAAGCAATTCCGCAAATGCGAGATACTGCTGCGGTTTTATCAAAATTAGATTTGTCTAGAACGCAAAGTAAATTGTTAGCCATTATTGCCAATATTAGAGGTGCAAATGACGCTTCTCAGTTTGAAGAAATTGATTATTTAGGATATCCTTTTTCAATATCAGAAAACTTTCAAATGCGTAATACGCATAAAACAATACAAGAATCTATAGAAACTTTGGACGCAATTTTAAATATTGCTGATAAAACAAACAAAGAAGTTGTTGCTTATTTATCTATGGGGTTTGGAAACCCGTATGGAGATCCTTGGAATGTAGAAATAGTAGGTGAGTGGACAGAGAAACTCTCTAAAATGGGCGTAAAAATATTGTCGCTTTCAGATACGGTGGGGAGTTCTACACCAGTGGTAATATCGTATTTATTTTCTAATTTAATTCCGCAATACCCATCTATAGAATTTGGTGCACATTTACATACTACGCCAGACAAATGGCACGAAAAAGTAGATGCAGCTTTTAAAGCTGGTTGCAACCGATTTGATGGCGCAATTAAAGGTTACGGAGGTTGCCCAATGGCAAAAGACGAATTAACGGGTAATATGCCAACAGAAAAACTACTAAGTTATTTTACTGCTCAAAAAGCAGATACAAATTTAAAACCAATGAGTTTTGAGAGTGCTTACAATAAGGCTTTAGAGGTTTTTATTTAGAGTTACTAACGTTTCTCTTAATGTTTTAAAACAGCAAGTTTGAATAAAGTCTCAATGTTTTGTCAAATTGTAACATGTCACCTTGAGCGCAGTCGAAAGGTTATTGCAATCTTTTATTATAAATTATAATTGAATCAAAATGAAATTCACAAAATCACTTCTATACTTTTTATCAATCTTATTTTTAGCGTCTTGTAATAAAGATGATCAGAAAATTGATTTTACATTTCTGCAACTAAATGACGTGTATGAGATTGCACCGATACAAGGAGGAGAATATGGCGGAATGGCAAGAGTAGAAACTGTTCATAAAGAATTGCTGCAAGAAAACCCAAATACGATGCTTTTTATGGCGGGAGATTTTTTAAATCCGTCTTTACTAGGAACCATAAAAGTAGACGGAGAAAGAGTACGAGGTAAACAAATGGTTGAGGTTATGAATGCTATGAATTTTGATTTGGTAGCGTTTGGTAATCATGAGTTTGATGTTTCTAAACAAGACCTTCAGAAAAGATTAAATGAAAGTACTTTTTCTTGGATAACTGCCAACGTAAAGCAAAAAACAAAAGAAGCAGCAATTCCTTTTTACAAAGAAGTAAATGGTCATAAAGAACATGTAGGAGAAACATTTATCAAAGAATTTTCTGATGCTGATGGAACAAAAATTAAAGTAGGTTTTATAAGTGTTTGCATTCCGTCTAATCCAAAAGAGTTTGTAGAATATAGTAATATGTTTGTAAAAGCAAGAGCTGCTTATGCTGCTGTAAAAGATTCTGTAGATGTTGTTTTTGGTTTAACACACGTTAAAATAAATAATGATAAAAGAATTGCAAAGTTAATACCAAATTTACCGCTAATTATGGGCGGTCATGAACACACCAATTCTTATGATACTATAGGTAACGTGCTTATTGCTAAAGCAGATGCCAATGCAAAAACAGTATATGTACATAGAATTTCTTATGATAAGAAAACAAAGAAAACGAGTGTAAAATCTGAATTAAAAGAAATTAATGCAACGATAAAATCGGATGAAAAAGTTGCTGAAATAGTTAACAAATGGCAAACTATTTTAACATCAAAAATTAAAGAAATTATTCAGAATCCAGATGAAGTTATTTTTAAAGCTTCAACACCTTTAGACGGTAGAGATACACCAATTAGAAGTACACAAACCAATTTAGGGCAACTTATTACCAAGGCAATGTCTTTTGGTTTTAATGATGAGGTAGATTGTGCGTTGGTTAATGGAGGTTCTATAAGAATTGATGATCAGCTAAGTGGTCATATTACCGCAGTAGATATTTTTAGAGTATTGCCTTACGGAGGCGAAGTCTTAAAAGTAGAAATTAAAGGAAGATTATTAAAAAGAGTGTTAGATTATGGTGTTTTGGCTGCAGGAAATGGCGCTTATCTACAACGCTATAATGCAGAAAAAGTAGGGGATACCTGGATGGTTAAAAACCAAGAGTTAGACATCAATAAAACGTATACGGTTGCATTTTCTGACTATTTATTAAAAGGGTTTGATATTCCTTTTTTATCCGAAGAAAACAAAGAAGTGCTTTCTATTTATACGCCTAAAGCAGAAGAACTAAATTTTGATATTAGAAAAGCCGTTATTTCTTATTTAAAAACCATCTAATTTCTTATGGATGTGTTAATTATTGTTTTTATTTAAATTAAATCTAAATAAACTTTGTTAATGTAAAAATCAATTTTATATTTGCGAAAAATTATACAATTATTTGTAATTAATCTAAATAAAATGAAAAAAGTAATTCTATCGTTAGCAATTGTAGCAACATTAATCTCTTGTAATAATAACGACAACGATAATGACAACCCAACGGTTGCACCATCAAACTATAGTTTTGAGAGAAATGGAGCTTCAACAGTTAGTTATAGTGGGCAAACTACAAGAATTCTAATGGGAGAAGAGTTGTTAGATGCTTTAAAAGTACCTACAGAAACAGTAGCTTCTTTAGCAGGTAAATTTGCACATTCGGAAGGAGATTCTGATTTTACCGACGCTAATTTAAATACGTCAGATAAAAGTATTAGAAGTAAAACAGCTGCGTCTACAGATTTTTTCGCTGCAAACTCAACGGATGCTGCTGCTATAAAAACACAGTTTGATACTTGGATTTCTGCACAAGTAAATGAGGTTTTTACAAATTGGAATGTAGATGCATCTGCTGGTGTTGCAGGTCAAATACAACAATCTGGTGGTGGATCTGTAAGGTATATTAATGCAAAAGGATTAGAATATAACCAAGCAATTAATAAAGGACTTATTGGAGCTTTAGTTGTAGACCAAATTTTAAACAATTATTTAAGCACTGCTGTTTTAGATGCAGGTACAAATGTTGCTGATAATGATGCAGATGTTTTATTAGACGGTAAAAAGTACACTTCTATGGAGCATAAATGGGATGAAGCTTTTGGTTACTTATATGCAGTAGAACCAGACGCTACAGCACCTGTTTTAAATAACGACAGTTTTTTAAACGAGTATTTAAGTAGAGTAAATGACGATACTGACTTTGCAGGTATTGCAGACGATATTTACAATGCATTTACTTTAGGTAGAGCTGCAATTGTAAATAACGATTATACTACAAGAGATAGTCAGGCAGAAATTATTAAAGAAAAAATTTCTGAAGTAATTGCTGTAAGAGGTATTTACTATTTACAACAAGGTAAAAAATCTTTAGCTGTAGATAAAGCATCTGCTTTTCATGCATTATCAGAAGCAGTTGGTTTTATTTATAGCCTACAGTTTACTAGACAACCAAATTCTACAGAACCATATTTATCAAAAACAGAAGTAGATACTATTTTAAGTAGGCTACAATCTGGTAATGGTTTTTGGGATGTTACCGCAGCTACTTTAGATGAGGTATCAGAAACTATTGCAGCAAAATTCAATTTTACAGTTGCACAAGCAGGTAGTTAATACCTTACTTGTTTAGTTTTAAGAATAGTAAAAAGTATTTTGTTTAAATGCTTTTTACTATTTTTGCTTTATATTTAGATTTAATAAAAATAAGATGATTAAAAATTTTTGTATCCTTTTTCTATCAATCGTTCTTTTTGCTTCTTGTAGTTCTTCTGGTGAAGGAGAAGTGGTAGCAACAGATAATTTTGATAGAGCAGCAATGCTAACTAATATTGCAGATAATATTATTGTACCAGCTTATAATGATTTTAGTGCTAAATTAACAACATTAAAAACTGCAGGAGAAACGTTTACTGCCACTCCAGACCAAACAAATTTAGATGCTTTAAGAACATCTTGGTTAGCAGCATATACCACTTGGCAACAAGTAGAAATGTTTAATATTGGTAAAGCAGAAGAATTACAATATTCTTTTTACATGAATATTTACCCTTTAACGGTTGCCGATGTAGAAAAGAATATTTCTAACGGAACGTACGATTTAGATAGCTCCAACAACCACGATGCACAAGGTTTCCCTGCATTAGATTATTTATTATATGGTGTTGCAGATACAGATACTGCTATTCTTGCAAAATATACTACAGATGCAAATGCGGTTGGTTACAAAAAATACATAACAGACGTTTTAAACCAAATGAGTAATTTAACAGCGCAAGTTGTTACAGATTGGACTTCTTATAGAAATGAGTTTGTTACAAGTACTGCTAACACGGTTACAAGTGCAGGAAACATGTTGGTAAATGATTATATTTTTTATTACGAAAAAGGTTTAAGAGCAAATAAAATAGGAACTCCTGTAGGTAATTTTTCTACAAATCCTTTACCAGAAAAAGTAGAAGGTTTTTATAGTAGGGTTTATTCTAAAGAATTGGCATTAGAAGCTTTAAACGCAGTTGTAAATTTATTTGAAGGTAAACATTACAATGCTACTACAAAAGGAGTCAGTTTTAGTGATTATTTAATCGCAATTGATAAAGCAAATGTTTCTACAGCAATTATCAATCAAAATACTGTTGCTAAAACGCAGATTAATACATTAAATGCTAATTTTTACGAGCAGATAAATACAAATGATGTTGCCATGAGAAAGGCTTACGATGAATTACAAAAAGTAGTTGTTTTCTTAAAAGTTGATATGTTACAAGCATTTAATATAAGTGTAGATTATGTTGATGCAGACGGAGATTAAGGCCTATAGTATAAACTAATATCAAGTGAATTTTAAAATGATTGATAATAAATTTGAATTATTTTTTCTAAATATGCAATAGAAAATCTAATCATAGCCTTAGTTACGATTCTATTTTATATTAAAATATTAAGGAAAAAGAAACGAATTTAATCGGTCATTTTGATGTTCATTTGGTATAACATAAACCCTGAGCATTTATTGATAAAATAAGTGCTCAGGTTTTTTTTATTTTGATGAAACTTTTAAAATACAATTTTAAAGAACAAACAAATGCAGCTCCTTTAGCTGTTTTTCGTTTGTTTTTTGGTTTTATGATGTTTGCAAGTATCGTACGTTTTTGGGCAAACGGGTGGATAGAAAAACTGTACTTAGTACCCAAATTTCATTTTTCTTATTACGGCCTTAGTTTTATAAAACCTATTGGCAATTACACCTATTTATTGTTTGTTATTTGTGGTTTATCTGCCTTATTTGTAGCGTTTGGTTATAAGTATAGAATGGCAATTATTACCTTTTTTCTATCTTTTGGTTATATAGAATTTATGGATAAAACAACGTACTTAAACCATTATTACTTTATAAGTGTTATTAGTTTTGTGCTTATTTTTTTACCTGCAAGTGCTGTTTTTTCTGTTGATAATTTACGGACTAAAAAGAAGTACCTAAACATTCCAAAATGGACTATAGATATTATTAAAGTCCTTTTAGGCGTTGTGTATTTTTATGCAGGTTTGGCAAAATTAAATTCAGATTGGTTGTTTAGAGCAATGCCTTTAAAAATATGGTTACCTTCTAAGTATGATCTTCCTTTAATAGGCAACACTTTAATGCAACAAGATTGGTTTCATTTTGCAATGGCTTGGTCTGGCATGTTGTACGATTTAAGTATTCCGTTTTTACTGTTATACAAAAGAACACGAGTTTTTGCTTTTGTAATTGTGGTCTTTTTTCATGTTTTTACAAGAATTTTGTTCCCAATTGGTATGTTTCCTTTTATTATGATTGTTTCTACCTTGATATTTTTTGAAGCAGGTTTTCATGAGAAAATAATCGGTTTTATTAAAAAATTAGTATTCAATTTGTCTCCTCGAGCGCAGTCGAGAGGTCTTGTTTTAAAGCAAAACTATCAATTCTCAAAAACGAAAATAAAGTTTGTTTTACCAATTTTAATTACGTTTTTAGTTATTCAACTACTTTTACCTTTTAGATCGTTATTATATCCGGGAGAATTATTTTGGACAGAAGAAGGCTACCGTTTTTCTTGGCGCGTTATGTTAATGGAAAAAGCAGGAATAACAAATTTTAGAATTGTAAACACTAAAACAGGCAGTTTTTTTATGGTTGATAATAAAGATTTTTTAACTCCGTTTCAAGAAAAGCAAATGAGTTATCAGCCAGATTTTATCTTAGAATATGCACATTATTTAGGAAATCACTTTAAAAGTCAGGGCCATAAAAATATTGCTATTTTTGCAGATAGTTACGTGGCTTTAAACGGAAGGCTAAGTACAAGATATATAAACCCAAAAGTAGATTTATATCAACAAAAAGAAAACTTTAAACACAAAGATTGGATTGTTCCGTTTTCGTCAAAAATAAAAATTAAAGGAATTTAAATATATGAAGTTTAGAATCATTTTTATCATTCTTGCCTTACTACAAACAGCCATTTATAGTCAGTATAAAGTTTCTGGAACCGTAGTTTCTGACGATAATAAGCCCTTAAAAAAAGTACAGATTTATAATGAATCTGGCGGATTATTAACAGAAACAGATGCTTTAGGAAAATTTTTATTTTCTATTGATACAGAAACAATTTCGTTGGTTTTTTATACGGATAATTTTAAAGTAGAAAGAACCGTTTTAAGCGCAGCAAACTACGTTGAGGTAAAAATTGTCTTAAACTCGTTTTCAGAAGAATTATCAGAAATAGAGATAAAGGCAAGAAAACGTAAGGTTTTTGAGCTAAAAAGATTAAAAGATGTAGAAGGAACTTCGATTTTTGCAGGTAAAAAAACAGAAGTAGTTTTGGTAAATCAATCTGCGGCAGCATTATCAACAAACAATGCACGTCAGATTTTTAACCAAGTTGCAGGTTTAAATATTTATCAGAATGATGATGCAGGTTTGCAATTAAATATTGGTGGTAGAGGTTTAGACCCTAACAGAACTGCTAATTTTAATACGCGTCAGAATGGATATGATATTAGTGCAGATGTTTTAGGATATCCAGAAAGTTATTATACGCCAGCATCCGAAGGATTGGATGAAATACAGGTAATTCGTGGCGCAGCTTCTTTGCAATACGGAACGCAATTTGGTGGTTTGGTAAATTTTGTAACCAAGAAACCAACAGAAGATCAAGAAATCGTTTTTAGAAATACGGTAGGTAGTAATGGTTTGTACACTAACTTTACCAGTTTAAGCGATACACACGGTAAATTTAGTTATTACACGTATGTCAACTATAAAAAAGGAGATGGATTTAGACCCAATTCTGAGTTTGAATCTACAAACGTATTTGCACACTTAGGATATCAAATTAATGATAAAAGTAAATTATCTGCAGAGGTTACGGGTTTAAAATATCTAGCACAACAAGCAGGTGGTTTAACAGATCAAATGTTTAATGAAGACCCTTTACAGAGCAATAGAGCGCGTAATTGGTTTCAGGTAAAATGGTTTTTGTACAATCTAAAGTGGGAACACGCTTTTTCTGATAATACCAACTTTTCTTTTAGTTTCTTTGGTTTAGATGCTTCTAGAGATGCCTTGGGTTTTAGAACCAATAGAGTAAGTCAGGTAGATTCTGGTGAGGAAAGAGATTTGATAAAAGGGACATTTAAAAACTATGGTTTTGAGTCGCGTTTGGTAAGTAATTACACGTTGTTCGATAAAAAATCTACCTTTTTAATTGGTACAAAATTTTACAAAGCAAACAATACCAATATGCAAGGACCTGGTTCTGATGGATCGGATGCAGATTTTAATATGTATTTAGATCAGTATCCAGAGTATCCAAGACAATCGGATAGTAAATTTCCAAATCTAAATGTGTCTTTATTTGGTGAAAATATTATTTATGTAAATGATAAATTATCAATAACACCTGGTTTTAGATTAGAATACATCAACACAAAAAGAGACGAGATTATAAAAGACATTGTAACAGATGCTGCGGGAAATGTAATTAATGAAAACTTAAGAGATGAAGAAGAAACAAATGAAAGAAGTTTTGTTTTATTAGGTTTAGGTTCTAGTTATAAACTGAATAGAACAACAGAGTTTTATGGTAATATTTCTCAGAATTACCGTTCTGTAACCTTTTCTGATATTAGTACTGCAAACCCTGCTTTTGAAATTTCTCCTGATATTTCTGATGAAAAAGGATTTACAATTGATGCAGGTTTCCGTGGCAATTATAAAAACTTCTTTTCTTATGATGCCAATGTTTTTGGATTGTTTTATAATGATAGAATTAATATTTATACAAGAGACGATGGTAAAGCAGAAAGAGCTAATATTGGTGATGCAAGAATTTTAGGAGTTGAAAGTTTGATCGATTTTAATATTAAAAAGTTGTTTACAAACAATTCTGATTATGTCTTAAATTACTTTATCAACTCTTCTTTTATAACATCAGAATATACCGAATCTGATATTAATGGAGTAGAAGGGAATGAGGTAGAATTTATACCAAACGTTAATATTAAAACAGGTGCTCGTTTTGGATACAAAGATTTTTTAGCAAGTATTCAATACTCTTATTTATCTCGTCAGTTTTCTGATGCTACCAATGCAACAGGCGGAAGTATTAGTGGCGTTACAGGAGAAATACCGGCCTATGATATTTTAGACTTTTCTGCTTCTTACAAATACAAGTTTATGAAGATAGAAACGGGTGTAAACAACCTTTTAGATAACAGTTATTTTACGCGTAGAGCAACGGGATATCCTGGACCAGGAATTATACCTTCTGCACCAAGAAACTATTATGTTACTTTAGAGTTTAAGTTTTAAAACACTTAAATTGATGCAACTTATTGATAAAAAAAATCAACCTATGCTTAACGTATAGGTTGATTTTTTTTTTGTTGAAATACAATGGAGTTTGTATTACTTATTTTAAAGAATGATTGTTCTTAATCTCCATCATTATCGGTTGGTAATACGTTTACAGACAGCGTGCTTGCAGCATCTACAGAGAAATATTTTATTAAATCGAATAAAGAATTATACAAGGTTTCTACACTTTTATCTCCATTAGAAATGGCAGTATACAAATCGATATCAATAGCATCAATATTATTAAAAACAGTATTAAAACTATTATTTATTTCCGTAGATATTTCTGATGAATCTGATATTTCATCAACAATATTGGCAAAATTAACGCTACTTAAAGCATAGGCATTTTGTATTTCCTCTAAAGAACTTTGTATCAATTTTAAAGAACTTTTACTTCTATATGCTTCTAAAAGTTCTACATCTGTATTAGGTGTTTTTTCTAATCCTGCAGGTTTTCCTATTTTGGTAACTCTAATAATATCTATAATATTTATAAGTTGATTAAATGCCAAACAACGTGCGTTTTCTATACAAGACAAGCTTTTGTAGTTCTTAAAAGTGTCTTTGTAACCTTGTTCCCAAAAATCGATTAATAGGTTTATTTGCCTTAAATTTTCTTTTGTAATGGCTAATAAATAATTTACCCTAAAGGTATCCTCTTGCAAAAGAGTAAGACTGTTTTTTGTACCATTTTCATTATAAAGTAAATATTCCATTGCTGCCAATCCTTTAGAAACCGTACTGCTATTGCTAACATAATCGGTATTAAAAGTTGTTTTTTCTAGAATATTGCTTTCAATAAAACTTGGTTTTGCTGGGAAATTATAAATTATAATATCATAATATAAAGACTTTACATCTACTACATTATATACACGTGTTTTAGAAAAAGTACTTGCACAATTTACCCATTGCGTTTGTAATAACGTAAAGTTTTCTTGCGTTGTATTGGTTTTAAAATCTTCTGTAAGTGTTATTTGTTTTTCTATAGCTGCCTTAAAATTGTTTAAAGACGGCAATATATTTACGCTGTAATATTCTTCGTGAAAAAGATGTATTGCAGATGATGAATTTGAATTTTCTTTACTACAAGAAGAAAGGAATGTTATTGCAGATAGAAAAAAGAAAAAATGTTTTTTCATGATTATAATGAGTTTAAAAATTTAAGTAGTTGTTCTCGTTTTTCTTTTGATAATTTTTTGAAGTTATTCTTAGCGTTTTCTGCTTCGCCACCATGCCATAAAATAGCTTCTTCAATATTTCTGGCTCTACCATCGTGTAATAAAAAAGTATGCTTATTAACTTCTTCGATTAAGCCTAAACCCCAAAGAGGTTGTGTTCTCCATTCGTTTCCATCAGCTAAAAAATCGGCTCTATTATCTGCTAATTCATCACCCATATCATGCAATAAAAAATCTGAATAAGGTCTAATAGTTATATTTTCTAGTTGTGTTAATAATGAGTAGTCATTGCCTGTTGTAAAATTGTTTACATGGCAAGTAACACAAGCTAAATCATTAAATAACTGTTTCCCTTCTAAGACATCAATCGTTTTAAAATCTCTTCTTTTTGGTACAGAAATAGCTGCTTGGTATACCATTATTCTGCTCATTTGAGTATCTGGTACTTCTACTGTTTCATTAACATTATTGCCATTATTTAATTTGCTACAATCTACACCATGCGGACAATTTTCATCCGGAAATAAAGAAGACGTTAAACCCATATCTCCATTAAAAGCGCCAGCAACTTGTTGTTCTAATGTTGGTTGATTGGCTTTCCATCCAAATTTACCAATGGTAGATTTAGACTCTTTAACATTCCAAACATAATTTGCTTTTCCAGAAATTCCGTCTCCATCAATATCATTAATATCTTCGTTTGCTAAAATGCTAGCTTCGCTTAAAGCATCTATAAAACCTAAACCAATTACTTGTGGACCAACACGTGGAGATTGTTTTGGGTTGTTTAAAGAACCATAATTTTCATTTACAATTGTATAGGTTGGTTTTCTTAGTTCGTAAGCTTCTCCATCAGAATAGCTACCTGTAATTGTTTCGAAATGCACATTAATGGTTGCTTCTTTATCTATGCCTAAATTAGAATTGTCTTGTAATTGACCTCCGTAATTAGCAATACCAATTGGGCCTGTAATTAAATCGTTTCCAGAACTTAAACGGATTAAAAAGCCTTCGGAAACTGCTCCGTTTTCTAATAAAGGAGTTCCTCTACCATCATTAGAGTGACAAGTAGCACAAGCTCTTGCATTAAATATGGGACCTAAACCATCTCTAGAAGTAGTGGTTGCAGGTGCAGAAACCCAACTTTGCTCAAACATGGCATTACCAACACCAAAAAAAGCGAGTTCTAAATTTGATAATCCTGGAATTGATCTACCAAATGCTTTTTCTCCTGTAAAAGCTTCTATAGATAAATCCGATACTAGATTTTCTTCGTCTGCTTCGTAATTAATGTCTATATATTCTTCTTCAGAAAACTCATCAGTTGTACAAGAGAAAAGGAAAAAAATTAGAACGTAAAAAAAATACTTCATTTACTTTTTATTTATAAAATAGAGAAAACTGAAGACCATAAAAGCCTTCAGTTTTATTAATAATAATTGTATTATTTAAATTACTTACTCCACAGTAATACTAACACCTAAAGCACCCGCTGCATCAGAAATTGCGTGACTTTGATTTATTAATGCTACTGCTAAATCATTAGCAGGACCACCAGAGGTTAAATTTTCTTCGCTAATAATTTCATCGAAATTTTTACCCAAACCTAATAAAGTATTTAATTTAGAAATAGTTTCGGAAGCTTTTGTGTCTAAAGACGCTCCAAAAGTTGCATTATTTTGATTCACTAATTCTATTAATGAAACTCCAGAAATAATAGCACCACTTTCTGTAGTATAGCTACCAACAATAATATTATTTAATCCATGTACATTTGCCCACATATCTTGGTTTGTATTGTCAGAAAAACAAGAATGTTCATTTTCTTGCCCTTCATCAATAGCAGCATAAATTCTTTCTTGAGCAACTTCTCCATTAGAAATAAAACCAATACCGTTTAAGATGTTTTTTAAAGCAACATCTTCATCTAAAGCTTCAAAAGTTGTTCTATAAGCACCACCAACTGCCCAAGTATTATTTAAATCATTTAAGTCATTAATTAATAAATCTGTAACAACTTGTAAATAAGTAGCTCTTCTGTTGGCAAATTTTTCTGTTGTATAATCTGTGTAAGGTCTATCTCCAGAAACAGCATAATTATCTGTAGTATGGTTAATAGGATCGTAGTTTAAATCTTGTCCCCAAAGTAAAAACTCAATAGCGTGCCATCCTGTAGCAATATTATCTGCACCACCATCTTCATTTTTAGCTATAAGGTTTGCTGCTGTTAATTCAACAGTAGTATCACCAATTAAACCATTTTGTACAGTTCCTCCAGTAGTATTAAAAACATAATCTATATACCCTTCATCTAATGGCCATGCGTTAATTTGTCCTTCGGTTGCTAATAAATCTTCGTTATCTATTGGTCCGTTAGCTTCTCTATACGCTTCTGTTTGTCCGTAAAAATCTCTAGCATGCAACCAAGATGTTCTTGCTTCTGCTAAAGTAGTTTCTGTAGGCGCTGCAATAAAAGCACTAATTTTTGTTTGCATTGCTACCGCAGTATTATAAGTGTCAGCGTAATTTGTAGATGCTATTGTTGCATAGTTTTCTATAAAATCTGCTTTAGTTACTTGTTCTGTTGGTATTTCATCTTCATTATTATTAGAGCAAGAAATAGCCATAATGCTTGTAAAAAATACTATAGATAGTTTTGTAAAGTTGAATTTCATTATTTAATTTTATTTAGATTTATTTAAAATAGTGTTTTTTTTAGCGCAAATATACAATTCAAATACAATTACACAAATCTTATTTAGAATAAATAAAAATAACTTTTAATGTAAACTAATTGTTATCATTATAGATACTAGGTTAATGATAGTATAAAATTGATATATTATATGTAAATTTGCACGCAATTATATCTTAATTGCAACATGACAGCACACAACAACAAAATTTTAGGAGAAGGATTAACATACGACGACGTTCTTTTGGTCCCAGCCTTTTCAGAAGTACTTCCAAGAGAAGTAAGTATTCAAACAAAATTTACTAGAAACATTACAATCAACGTACCAATTGCATCTGCAGCAATGGATACTGTTACAGAATCTGCTTTAGCAATTGCAATTGCAAGAGAAGGTGGTATTGGTGTTTTACATAAAAATATGACTATTGAGCAACAAGCGAAAGAAGTTAGAAAAGTAAAACGTGCAGAAAGCGGAATGATTTTAGATCCGGTAACTTTGCCTTTAACAGCTGTTGTTTCTGAAGCGAAAGCAAACATGAAAGAACATGGTATTGGAGGAATTCCTATTATAGATGACAATGGTATTTTAAAAGGTATTGTTACGAATAGAGATTTACGTTTTGAGCATGATGGACAAAGACCAATTGTAGAAGTAATGACTAGCGAAAATCTAGTAACTGCTTCTGTAGGAACTTCTTTGGGTGATGCCGAAAAAATTCTTCAGAATTATAAAATAGAAAAACTTTTAATTGTTGATGAAGATTACAAATTAAAAGGATTAATAACATTTAGAGATATTACCAAAGTAACTCAAAAGCCAATTGCTAACAAAGATTCTTTTGGTAGATTAAGAGTTGCAGCTGCCTTAGGTGTTACTGGTGATGCTGTAGATAGAGCAGAAGCTTTAGTAAATGCAGGTGTAGATGCTGTAATTATAGATACTGCCCATGGTCATACAAAAGGTGTAGTAATGGTTTTAAAAGCAGTAAAAGCAAAGTTTCCAAACTTAGATGTAGTTGTTGGTAATATAGCAACTGGTGCAGCAGCTAAATATTTAGTAGAAGCAGGAGCAGATGCTGTAAAAGTTGGTATTGGTCCAGGTTCTATTTGTACAACAAGAATTGTTGCAGGAGTTGGTTTTCCTCAATTTTCTGCAGTTTTAGAAGTTGCCGCAGCTATTAAAGGAAGTGGAGTACCAGTTATTGCAGATGGTGGAATTCGTTATACAGGAGATATTCCTAAAGCAATTGCAGCCGGAGCAGATTCTGTAATGTTGGGTTCTTTATTGGCCGGAACAAAAGAATCTCCAGGAGAAACTATTATTTACGAAGGAAGAAAATTTAAGTCTTATAGAGGTATGGGATCTGTAGAAGCAATGAAACATGGTTCTAAAGATAGATACTTTCAAGATGTAGAAGATGATATTAAAAAATTAGTTCCAGAAGGTATTGTAGGTCGTGTTCCTTATAAAGGTGAGTTAGCAGAAAGTATTCACCAATTTATTGGAGGTTTACGTGCAGGTATGGGATACTGTGGTGCTAAAGATGTAGAAACATTAAAAGAAACAGGACGATTTGTAAGAATTACCGCAAGCGGAATTAATGAAAGTCATCCTCATGATGTTGTTATTACTAAAGAATCGCCTAATTATAGCAGAAGGTAATTTAGAAATACAAGCTGTTAAAACATCCGATAGGAATGCAAGATAAAATTTTTATAGAGTTTAAGAAAAAAAGGGATTTAGGTGCAATAATCTCTGATACTTTTAAATTTCTAAGTACGGAATGGAAATCCTTTTTTGGAAGCATTCTTAAAGCAGCAATTATTCCAATTTTTGTAGCTATTGGTGCAATGATATATTATGCAATATCTTCTACAACTGTTTTTGGAGATATGGCAAACACAAGCGATTTTGATAATCCTTTTAATTTAAATTTTACGGAACTAATAATTCCTGTATTTATTTTTATAAGTGCTTATTTGGTTGCTTATGCTTTGGTAACAGTTTCGGCTTTGTCTTACATAAAATCATACATTGCCAATAAAGGAGTTGTAAATATAAAGGGAGTAGAAACTTTAGCAAAAGACAAATTTGGCGCTTATATTGGTTTGTTTTTACTAAACGGAATCATTGTATTTGTTGGTGCTTTGTTTTGTTTTTTACCAGGAATCTATTTAGGAGTTGTATTATCGTTATCTATTTGTTTGCTTATTTTTCAAGAAAAAAGTGCAATGGATGCTATTACAGATTCTTTTAACTTTATAAAAGGACATTGGTGGGAAACCTTTGGTGTTTTAATTGTTATTCAGTTAATTATAATGGTTATTAGTGTTGTGGTAGATTTACCTGCAACTTTTTATCAATTTATACATATAGGTTTTGGTGTAAAAAATGAAGATGCTGTTGAAATTTTGAATATTTTTAAAGATCCTATTTATATCATCTTATTGGTTTTTTCATACTTCATTAAATTCATTTTATATACCGTAACAACAGTTGCTACTGTGTTTATTTATTATGATATTAAAGAACAAAGAAACCCATCAAGAACTATGATTAATGAGATTGGTGTAGAGTAAGATTATCAATTTTTATACTTCTGTAATTGCATTATAAAACTTAAAATATATTTTAATAAAAAACCGAGTAAATTAATTTTACTCGGTTTTTTTTGATTTTATAAATTTAGATAAAAGCTATTTTAAGTCAATTTTAGAATTGCTTTCTTCTAATAAATGGATATAATCATTTATTTCAAAAACATTACTACTAAAACGAGAGGTTCTGTGTCTTCCTTCACTTTGTCTAGTAATACTTCTAGCAAAACGTCTTACTTCATCTTTGGTTGTTAATACAATTCCAGGAACTGGAGTACTTTTACCATCGTCATCTTTTGCCACCATTGTAAAATAAGAAGAGTTACAATGTTTTGTTTTTCCGGTTCTTATGTTTTCAGAATCTACACGCAACCCAACAACCATAGAAGTTCTACCTGTAAAATTAATAGAAGCTTTCATGGTTACCAACTCTCCAACTTCTATAGGGTTTAAAAAATCTACTTTATTTACAGAAGCCGTTACACAGTAATTTCCAGAATGTTTAGAAGCACAGGCAAATGCAATTTGGTCCATCAAATTTAAAATATAACCTCCATGAATTTTACCACTAAAATTAGAGTTAGATGGTTTCATTAACTCCATTATTTTTACTTGTGATTCTTCTATAAATTTAAACTTCTTAGTCATATACTTAATTTTATCCTTAAAATAATACTTTTATGTAGACGCAAAATTATAGTTTTATTTACGCTATTGCATAAAAAACAGTCCTTATTAAAAATTATTAAGGATTTAATGATAAATATAGTAGAATATTAAAGATAACTTATAATTTAGTGAATGAAATTGCGACAATTAATGATTTTTAGATTCCTGTAGCATATAAAAGAATCTTAATTAACTGATTTTTTTTTTAAATTGATAAAACCCGACTCAAATTATTAGAATCGGTTTTTTTAATGCTCATTTTAAAGTAAATTTGTATCACTTTAAAAATAAAAAAATGAATTATATTCTATTTGATGGCGATGTTAGAAACTCGTTATTACCATTTACATACACAAGACCAGTTGCAGAGATTAGAATAGGAATTTTAACCATTAGAGAAAAATGGGAGAAACACTTAGGCTTAACTACAACAACTGTTACTGAGGAATATTTAGAAGAAAAATATCCGATGGTAGAAATGGAAGAAAATATTTTGATAAACGCTTCTTTTTGTCCGACAGAGAGTTTGGTTGATAAGATTAAAGAATTATCAAAAAATGAAGCTATTTTTAAAGGAGAAGATGTTATTGCTTTTTACACATCAGATTCTCAAGAAGAAGTTAATTTTGATGAATACACACAAATAGAATTTGAAGAAGATCTTTTACAAGTAAAAAACACTTGGGATATTTTTTCTTTAAATGCATCAGCAATTCAACAAGATTTCGATTTAATTACAGAAGGTAGAACGTCTGAGCCAATACCAGCAGGAACAAGGTGTATTAATGCCGAAAATATTTTTATTGAAGAAGGAGCAGAAATTACTTTTGCGACTTTAAATGCTTCTGAAGGACCTATTTATATTGGTAAAGATGCGGTAGTTTTAGAAAACAGTGCTGTAAAAGGACCCTTTGCAATGGGAGAACATGCCGTATTAAAAATGGGCGCAAAAATATATGGAGGAACCACTTTAGGACCGTACTGTAAAGTAGGAGGAGAGGTTAGTAATTCTGTTTTATTTGGCTATTCTAGTAAAGGACATGATGGTTATTTAGGGAACTCTGTTTTAGGAGAATGGTGTAATTTAGGTGCAGATACCAACAATTCTAATTTAAAGAATAATTATGCTGAAGTAAAATTATGGGATTATGAAACAGGTCGTTTTGCTAAAACGGGTTTACAGTTTTGTGGTTTAATGATGGGAGATCATTCTAAATGCGGAATTAACACCATGTTTAATACAGGAACTGTAGTTGGCGTTAGCGTAAATCTTTTTGGAAGCGGATTTCCAAGAAACTTTGTACCTTCTTTTAGTTGGGGAGGAGCATCTGGATTTACAGAATACAAAACCAACAAAGTTTTTGAAGTTGCCGAAGTTGTTATGAAACGTAGAGATATTGTTTTTGATGAAATGGAGCAAAAAATATTAGAATACGTTTTCGAAGAAACAAAACAATATAGAAATTATTAAAAAGTTACAGTTTTCAGTTTACAGTTGCAGTAGGCAGTTAGTTTTTTATTAAAAAATTGCTACCAATTGAGCTGTGATAGTAACTCATAAGCGAGAGTGTTAGTGTCACGATCGTACCGTAGCAAGTGGGTTTTAAAATGAAAACAGTATGCTATGGTGGTCTTTACGAGCGGGACACTCGCTATAGCTAGTGAAGAGACTAAACATTATAGTATCTATTAATAGTTTATAATTGCACGGGGGAACTGAGAACCGTTACTGTAAACTGATACTGAACACTGCCCACTAAATATTGCTCACTATTTAATACGCATCCACATCAGTTATAAAACGGATGGGCCTAAAATCTTTAACAGCTTCAAAAGTATCTTTTATCTTTTGAAGTTGTTTTTTTGTGCTTGCTAAACTCTGTTTTGGAGGAATTTTAATAACAATATTTTTAATATATTGATTTCTAATTCTAGAAACTGCAGGGGCAGAAGGGCCTAAAACATGCTCTCCAAAAGAACTAGTTAACGCTTTAAACAACCAATTTACGCCACTATCAACTTTGTTATAATCTTTGTGTTTTAGTGTTATTTTTATCAACCTGTAATAAGGAGGATATTTAAATTGCCAACGTTCTTGCAATTGTTCTTTATACATTTCTGCATAATTGGTTGTAGAAACTTGTTGCAGTATTTGATGAAACGGATTGTAGGTTTGTATGGCTACATTTCCTTGTTTTTTATTTCTACCTGCTCTACCAGAAACCTGTACCATCATATCGTAGGCACGTTCATGCGCTCTAAAATCGGGGAAGTTTAGCATAGAATCTGCATTTAAAATCCCCACTAAAGTAACATTGTCAAAATCTAAACCTTTAGAAAGCATTTGTGTACCCACTAAAACATCTATTTCACGGGCTTCAAAAGCACCAATTATTTTCTGATAACCATATTTACCACGAGTAGTGTCTAAATCCATTCTTCCTATTTTATGATCAGGAAAAAGTTCAGTTAATTCTAATTCAATTTGTTCTGTACCAAAACCTTTATTATCTAAAGTATTACTACCGCAAGCGCCACAACTATTTGGCATTGCACGCTGATAATTACAGTAATGACAACGTAATTCGTTTCTAAATTTATGATAGGTTAAACTCACATCACAATTTGGGCATTGAGGCGAAATACCACAAGTTTTACACTCTACAACAGGCGAAAAACCACGTCTGTTTTGAAACAAAATTACTTGCTCTTTTAAGTCTAAAGCTTCTTGAATCAATTTTAGCAAACAATCAGAAAAATGACCTTTCATTTCTTTTTTTCGTTGCTTCTCTTTAACGTTAATCAATTCAATTTTTGGTAATAAAACATTTCCGTGTCGCCTATTTAATGCTACAAAACCATATTTTTTTTGTTGTGCATTAAAGTAACTCTCTAGAGATGGAGTAGCAGAACCCAATAATATTTTTGCTTTGTGAATCTTGGCTAAAACAATAGCAGCGTCTCTAGCATTATATCTTGGAGATGGTTCAAACTGTTTGTAAGAAGTTTCATGCTCTTCATCAACAACAATTAAACCTAAGTTAGAAAACGGTAAAAAGATAGAAGAACGAGCTCCTAAAATAATTCTGGCTTTTGGTTTGTTTTCTAAAACATTATTCCAAACTTCTACACGTTCGTTCATGGAATATTTAGAGTGAAAAACAGAAATTTGTTCTCCAAAATAAAATTGTAAACGCGTTATAATTTGTGTGGTTAATGCTATTTCTGGCAACAAGAATAACACTTGTTTTCCTTCATCTAAAACTTCTTGAATTAGTTTTGTATAAACTTCTGTTTTACCAGAACTTGTAACTCCGTGTAAGAGTGTTACGTCTTTTTCTACAAAGGTTTCCTTAATTTCAGAAAGTGCTTTTTCTTGAAATTCATTGAGCACTTTTAAATCGTTTGTATCTCCTTTAAACTGAATTCTATCAGTTTGAATATGGTAAAATTCAAAGATGTTTTTATCAACTAGAGATTTTAAAATAGTAGAAGATACGTTTGCTTTTTCTTCTAATTCTTTTGCTTTTATTGGTTTTTTAGACGTTGATAATTGAAAGAAACCTAAAACAGCTTCTCGTTGTTTTTTGGCTCTAGATAAATCTTCTAGTAGTTTACCTAAAGAATCATCCGAAGAATAATCAGAATGTAAACGAACATATTTTACTAATTTAGGTTTGTATTGTTCGTAAATTTCTTCTTTTATAGTGATCGCCGTTTTTTTTATCAACGAATTAACAATGGGCATTACTTTTTTCTTTCCTAAAATGGCTGCAACCTGATGAATGGTTAATTGAGATTGATGTTGTAAAGCTTCATAAATTAAATATTCATCATCAGCTAAAAGATCCTCTTCTGTAAAAGCTTCATTTTTATTGATAATGGTTTCGCTTTCTAATAAAAAAGCAGAAGGTAAAGCAGCTCTATACACATCACCTAAAGAACAGATGTAATAATTAGAAATCCATTGCCAATGCTGTAATTGCAACTCATTAACCAAAGGTACTTCATCTAAAATCTGATGAATTTCTTTAGCTTCATATAACGTTGGTTTTGTTTGATGAATGTTTAAAACCAATGCAGAATACATCTTCGATTTTCCAAAAGAAACAGCAACACGCATTCCTTTTTGCAAAAAAATAGCTTCTTCTTCAGTCACAGAATACGTAAATGTTTTCTGAATAGGAATGGGCAGTATGACGTCTATAAAATGTAACAAATGACTTATTTTTAGGTGTTTGTCCTTTTTTTGTTCGATGAAGTTTCTAAATTCTAATTAAAGACTTCTAGATTTCTCCTTATTCTTGATTCGGGATGACATTAATAATCAAAATTACATAAAATTCGGTACATTTTTTTGATAAATAGTTAAAGTTCTATTTTAGATTTGTTAGACTGATAAATCTTTCTCTCTAATGATGATATAGTTTTTTTCTGAGCTTGAAAAAGATAACTTTGTACCTAGAATTAGGCTTATTGCTTTATAACTGAGGTTTATCATAAAAACGATTTTATTTAAGGTTAAATTTTGATGCTTGTTTCAAATTAATACCTAAATTTAATCTCTATTAGCGGTACAAAAAATTAAAGGTTAAGAAGGTCGCTTATTAAAATGAAATAGAACAATTACTTGTTATAAAACACTACTGCATTGACTTCTGCCATTGAAGACAAATATTAAAAACGGAATACGAATTATGAAGATTATTTTTGCAAAATGAATATTGCTTTTAAAAAAATATATAAGTCTGCATTTTGGGCAAGTGTTTTAGGGTTGTTTGCTTTTATATTTCATTTTGGTTTTGAGCAATCTATTTTTGTACAGCAGCTTATAGATGGCTTTTACTTTATTGTAATTGCATTAGGCTTAACGTCTACTTTTGTGCGGTATTATGAAAATCCGCATCTTTTAAAAAGGAATGTATTGGTCTTTGACCTCCTTTCTATCGGATATCTATTAGGTATTATTTATATGTATTTGTTTGTTGGTGAATCCTTTCAAACAGATTTGGTTTTAGACAATCCGTTGTGGTTGGTTTTTGCTGTTATTTTATCATTTATAAGAGAGTTTTCTGAATTGAAATTAAATTTCAATAGAATTTATTTGAACCCTGCTCAGTTATTTATTTTAAGTTTTTTAACCATCATCTTTTTAGGCTCTTTATTATTGATGATGCCAAAAGCAACCTATAATGGTTTGCCTTTTATAGATGCTTTGTTTACGTCTGCAAGTGCTGTTTGTGTTACAGGATTGGCTGTAGTAGATACGGGTTCTTACTTTACCGTTTTTGGGCAATCTATCATTTTAATTCTAATTCAAATTGGTGGTTTAGGAATTTTAACTTTTGCGAGCTATTTTAGTTATTTCTTTAAAGGTGGTAGCACGTATGAGAATCAATTAACGTTAAGTGAAATGACAAATTCACAAAGAATTGGAGGTGTTTTTAATACCTTAAAAAATATTATTGTAATCACTGTAACGGTAGAGTTAATCGCCGCCATACTTATTTACGTTTCTTTAGATGATGCCTTAGTAACCAATTTTGTAGACAAAGCTTTTTTCTCTGTTTTTCATGCTATATCTGCTTTTTGTAACGCAGGTTTTTCTACGTTAAGTAATAGTATTTATGAAGTTGGTTTTCGTTTTAATTATCCTTTACAACTGGTTATTATTGCTACTTTTTTTCTTGGGAGTTTAGGGTTTCCTATTGTAGTAAACCTCTTAAAATATTTAAAACATGTTATTCTTAATTTTTTTAAGTTTCAATCTTATAGAAAAACCTATAAACCTTGGGTACTAAAAATTAACAGCCGAATTAATTTAGTTACTACTTTATCTCTTACAGGTATTGCTTTTATACTTTTCTTTATTATAGAATACCATAATACTTTAGAAGAACATTCGCTTTTTGGTAAAATGGTCAATGCTTTATTTATTGCAACCACACCTAGAACAGCCGGTTTTAATTCGGTAGACATGACTGCTTTGGCATCTCCAACAATAATGATTACCTTTTTATTAATGTGGATTGGAGCTTCGCCTGCATCCACCGGAGGTGGTATAAAAACCAGTACTTTTGCCATTGCTATTTTAAATATACTCAGTTTAGCAAAAGGTAAAAACAGAATAGAAGTATACCGAAGAGAAATTGCAGATATTTCTGTAAAAAGAGCATTTGCAACCATAGCACTGTCATTAATTGTAATAGGTTCTAGTATTATGCTAATTACTATTTTTAACCCAGAATTAGGGTTGTTAAAAATCGCTTTCGAAAGTTTTTCTGCCTATAGTACTGTTGGTTTAAGTTTAGGTATTACGTCTAGTCTTGGTACGGCAAGCAAATTAGTTGTAATTGCTATTATGTTTATAGGAAGAGTAAGTATGCTTTCTATAATGGTAGCCGTTTTTAGAAAAATTAAACATAAAAATTATCGCTACCCAAGCGAAGAAATAACCATAAACTAATATTATGAAATATATTATTGTAGGACTCGGAAATTTTGGTGCTCCATTGGCAGAAAAACTAACTACGCAAGGAAATGAAGTTATTGGGATAGATAGCAATATGGCAAAAGTTGAATTGTATAAAGAAAGAATTTCTCATACTATTTGTATGGATGCTACGGATGAATCTACCGTTTCTGGATTGCCATTAAGTGATACCGATGTGGTTATTATCGCCTTTGGGCAAGATCAAGGAGCTAATGTTATGACAACGGCATTGTTTAAAAATTTTCAAGTAAAACGATTAATTAGTAGGGCGATAAATCCTTTGCACGAAAAAGTTTTAAACGCCATTGGTATTGAAGAAATAGTGCATCCAGAAGAAGAATCTGCAGAGCGTTGGGCTAAAAAATTATGTTTAACAAATGTGGTTGATTCTTTTGAGTTGAGTGCAGATTTTAGCATTATTGAGGTAAATATACCTGAAAGATATATTGGTAGCACTATTAAGGAAATTCAGCTTCGTAGAAAATACAATATCTTAGCGTTAACCACCATTAAAAAAAGAAAAGTAAAATCTCTTGTTGGTAAATCTAGAAACGAAGAACAGGTGCAAGGTGTAATTGCACCAGATACCGTTTTAAGTGAAAATGATATTTTAGTAATCTATGGTGCTAATAAAGATTTAAGAAAATTTACCAATAAATAATCAAAAATAAACCCTAATTACTCTTTAAAATCTAAAAATGGACACAGATACAATCTATATAAAAAACATGGTTTGTCCACGTTGTGTTGATGTGGTAAAAGAAATTTGTGCAGATTTACAGATCTCTATTCAACACCTTCAGTTAGGGAAGTTAGAAAGTACTACAGTAATAAATGATGCTTTAAAATTAGCATTGGGTACGCGTTTAAAAGAAAGAGGTTTTGAGTTGTTAGAGGATAAGAATCAAAAAATTATAACGCAAATTAAAGCCTTAATAATTGCACAAGTACATCACTCTAAAGAACCTTTAAATATCAATTTTTCAGATTATATTTCTGATGAATTACAGCATGATTATGCTTCTCTTAGTAGGCTTTTTTCTTCTGTAGAAGGGATTACTATAGAACGTTTTATTTTAAAACAGAAAATAGAACATGTAAAAGAACTCCTTTTTTACAAAGAATATTCGCTTTCAGAAATTGCTATTCAAATGAATTATAGCAGTGTAGCACATCTTTCTGCGCAGTTTAAAAAAGAAACAGGTATGTCTCCTTCTCAGTTTAAAAAGATGAAAGATCCCAAGCATCAATCTTTAGATTCGCTTTAAGTAAAATCATTAAATCAGAATTATACAAATGATACTCATAATTCTGTAACAAATTTGGTGTACAGTAGCTGTACTTTTGTAGTACAATAAAAGTGATAGCATGAAAGAAGAATATAAAGTAGCTGGTATGACGTGTGCATCATGTGCTATCAGTATTGAATCTTACTTAAAACCACAAAAAGGAATTCTTGACGTTGCTGTAAATTACCCAAATCAATCGGTGACCATTTCATATGACGAGAATATTATTCCGTTGGAAACTATTGGGAATAAAGTTAAAGAAATAGGTTTTAAATTGATTTTAGGCACAAAAGAAGATACTAAAAAAGAGTTTGAAGCCTTAGAAGCAAAAAGATTAGCAACCCTTAAAAAGAAGTTGATTTTCGCTGCAATCTTTTCGGTGCCTATTTTTATCATGTCTATGTTTTTAATAGGTAAAATACCGTATGAAAATTGGATTATGATGGCGCTTGCACTGCCTGTTTTATTTTATAGTGGTGCAGAGTTTTACACCATTGCATGGAAAAGGTTAAAGAGTTTTTCTACAAATATGGATACATTGGTGGCACTAAGTACCGGAATTGCCTTTTTGTTTAGTGTGTTTAATACCGTAAATCCGCAGTATTTTTTAAGCAAAGGTTTGGTACCTCATGTGTATTTCGAATCGGCAGTAATTATTATTACGTTAATTTTATTAGGACGTTTTTTTGAAGAAAAAGCAAAAAGTAAAACTTCTTCTGCCATTAAAAAATTAATGGGTTTAAAACCTAAAAAAGTAACCGCAATTAGAAATGGCGAAGAAAAAGTAATCTCTTATGATGAAATTCTAAAAGGAGAACTCATTATCTTAAAACCTGGAGATAAAATTCCTGTAGACGGAAAAGTAAAAAAGGGAACTTCTTTTATAGATGAAAGCATGATTTCTGGAGAACCGATTCCGGTAGAAAAAATGAAGGGAAGCAAAGTTTTTGCAGGTACTATCAATCAGAAAGGATCTTTAAGAATTATTGCTACTAAAATTGGTGATGAAACTTTACTATCTCAAATTATTAAATTGGTAGAAGAAGCACAATCTAGCAAGCCTGCTATTCAGAAATTGGCAGATAAAATTGCAGGTATATTTGTGCCTATTGTAATTGGTTTAGCAATAGTGACTTCCGTTTTATGGTATTTCTTAGGGCCAGATCCTTCTATAACCTACGCATTATTAACACCAATTACTGTTTTAATTATTGCTTGTCCGTGTGCTTTAGGTTTGGCAACTCCAACCGCTTTAATGGTGGGTATTGGTAAAGGAGCACAACAAGGAATTTTAATAAAAGACGCGCAAGCATTAGAAACGGCTTATAAAATTGATACTTTAATATTAGACAAAACAGGAACCATCACCGAAGGAAAACCAAAAGTAACCGATTTAATTTGGGATAAAAATACAGTTTCTACCGAACTAGAAAAAGTAGTATTTGCCATAGAATCAGAATCAGAGCATCCTATTGCAGAAGCAATTGTGGCACATTTAAAAACGATAGATAAAGAAAATGTTCCTATCGATTCTTTTACAAGTATTACTGGTTTAGGAGCAGAAGCAACCTATAAAAACGAACTATATAGAATAGGGAATGAGAGTTTAATGGTTCAAAAGGAAATTACAATTCCTACCCAATTGAGTACGAAAGCAAATAGTTTAAAATCAGAAGCAAAAACAGTGGTGTATGTAGCGCATAAAAATACCGTAGTTGGTATTATTGCAGTAGCCGATAAAGTAAAAGAAACAACGCTTGCTGCGATACAGAAATTACAACAAATGGGCATAGAAATACATATGTTAACTGGCGATAATGAGCAAACTGCAAAAGCAATTGCCAACAAAGTTGGGATAAAAAACTACCAAGCCAATGTAATGCCTGCAGACAAAGGTGCTTTTGTTAAAAAACTACAAGCAGAAGGAAAAGTGGTTGCGATGGCCGGAGATGGAATTAATGACTCGCACGCTTTGGCACAAGCAGATGTTGGGATTGCTATGGGAAGCGGAACAGATATTGCTATGGAAAGTGCAGGAATCACGTTAATGCATTCCGATTTAAAACAGATTTCTAAAGCGATTCAATTATCTAAAGCAACGATGAAAACCATCAAACAGAATTTATTCTGGGCATTTATTTACAACCTTATTGCCATTCCTATTGCAGCAGGAGCATTGTATCCCATCAACGGATTTTTATTAAACCCAATGATTGCTGGGGCTGCAATGTCTATGAGTTCTATATCTGTACTCTCTAACAGTTTAAGACTAAAAAATAAAAATATTAATTAAAAATAAAAAAAGATGACAACCGTAAAATACAAAACAAATATCCATTGTGGAAGTTGCATTAAATCTGTAACCCCTGCGTTAAATAATTTAGATAACGTAGATTTATGGAAAGTAGATTTAGAACACGATGATAAAATTTTAGAAGTAACTTTAGATGATGAAGATAAAAACAGTGTAATAGAAGCTGTAAAAAGTGTAGGTTTCGAAATTGAAGAAATTTAATAAGAAATTAAAAAGAAGAATAAGTAAGTTCTATTTATAGTGCAAAGAAGCATAAAGGCTCAAAACACAATTACGTTGTTTTGAGCTTTTATTTTATAAGGAAATTTGATACTGAATCCTTTAATAAAATTTACCTTTATACTTTAAATCACCACAAATGAACAAAAAAATAGGATTAAAAGAAGCAATATCTATTGGCGTAGGCGGAATGGTAGGTGGTGGAATTTTTGCAGTTCTTGGTCTTGCGGTATCACTCGCAAAAGGAGGAACACCTATTGCTTTTTTATTGGCAGGAATTTTGGCTTTAATAACCTCTTACAGTTACGTAAAACTATCAATAGCGTACCCAAATAGGGGAGGAACGGTAAAGTTTATCAACCAAGGGTTTGGTAAAACGGTGTTTAGTGGTGCAATTAATAATCTTTTATGGGTAAGTTATATTATAATGCTTTCTCTTTATGCTTCTGCGTTTGGTTCTTATGCGCCTAATTTATTAGAAATTACACCCCATAAAACCATCGATTTTCATATTTATGCCAGTGGTATCATTGTTTTGGCAACTGTAATAAATTATTATAGTGTTGCTGTGGTTGGTAAAATAGAAGCTTATGCTGTTGTTATTAAACTGATAATTTTAGTGGCCTTTATTTTTATTGGAGGTTACGGGTTAATAGGAAATCCAGAACTGACGCAATTGGCAGTGACTAATTGGGAAGCTCCTATTAAATTATTTGCTGGCGGAATGGTTATTTTTGTGGCCTACGAAGGCTTTGAGTTAATAGCAAATGCAGCGCCTGATATTATCAATCCAGAAAAAAATATTTCTAGAGCTTATTACATCTCGGTTATTTTTGTTATTATTTTGTACATTATTATTGCAATTGTTACGGTAGGTTCTCTTCCTTTTTCAAAAATTGCTACTGCAGAAGATTATGTTTTGGCAGAAGCCGCAAAACCAATGTTAGGACAAATTGGTTTTTCTATAATTACGGTGGCCGCTTTAATTTCTACGTTTTCGGCAATAAATGCTTCTTTATTAGGTGCTAGCCGTGTAAATTATGAAATTGCAGAAGAAGACGAGCTAGATCATCATTTTTTAGCAAAATTATGGAACCAACCTATTGGGTTATTGGTAACCGCCATTGCTACTTTAATTCTTGTAAATATTCTCGATTTAGAAAGTATCTCTACAGCAGGTAGTGTTGGGTTTTTACTTATTTTTGGTATTGTAAATTTTGTTGGTTTTAGATTGTCTAAAAACACAGGAAGCAATAAAGTAATTCCGTTAATGGGTTTTGTTTTATGTATGCTTGCCACCATTATTTTAATAAACCAACAGTACGAAACGAATCTATTGGGAGTACTCATTTCTATTTCAATTATAGGGTTTTGTTTTATAGCGGAATGGATTTATAAAAAAACAGAAAAAAAATAAATGGATAATCTTTTAACGTTTTCAATTACTGTATTTACCGGTTTTTTAGCCATTATGAATCCGGTTTCTAATTTACCAATTTTCTTAACTTTATTAGACGGAGCAAGTAAAGAAACTAAGCAAAGAATAAATAAACGGGCTGTTATAATCGCTTTTATTATTGTTACTGTTTTTGTGGTTTTAGGAAAATTTATTTTCGAGTTATTTGGAATAACGATTCCTGCCTTTAAGATTACAGGTGGTATTTTAATCTTTTTTGTTGGTTTCGAAATGTTACAATCAAAGAAATCGAATATAAAGCATCTAAAAAGTATAGACATTGATGAAAACATTGCGGTTTCGCCTTTAGCGATTCCTATTTTAGCAGGACCAGGAACCATTGTAACTGCCATGAACTTTGTGTCTGATGCTAGTTATATTCACATTGGTTTGGTGATACTTATTTTCGGGGTTATGTGCTTGTTAACCTATATTACTTTTGGTTTAAGCGATTATATTGTTCGAAAAATAGGGAACAATGTTATTTCTGTAATTGGTAAAATAATGGGATTAATCATTGCTATTATTGGTACAAGTATGATTATTGAAGGAATAAAAATTTCTTTTAATTTGGCTTAGAATAAAGGTGAAATAAAAAACACTTCTTCGTAAAAACGATATAAAAACCTCTAATTTCTGTAATGGTTACAGTTAAATTGGAGTTTTTTTTGTTATTGTTTTGTGGGGGTGTTGTTTTTGTAAAAAGATAGGTTTACTTTAAAAGAGTGTTATTTAAATGTTGATAAACAGAGTTGTTTAATAATTGATTTTTTAGAGTAAAAAAACTAACTTAATTCTAGTATTATTGTTAACTTTAATTAAAATTATAGTTTTTGAATTAAGTTTGATTGGAAATAAATCAAAATAGAACAAGATCAAAATGGTTTTTTGTACCTTTGAAAACAATGAATATAAACAATAACATAGAAGGTTTAAGGAGTTTATCTCAAATATTTTCAACTGCCAATTTCAATAAAATTGTTAGAAAAAAAGACTATGTTAATACTTTTGAAAGAATTAAAAAACATACAACTTTCTCTAATTCAATAACCAATTTAGAATTATTGGATAATGTTTATAACGAATTATTGGAATCTTATCGTAGTGAGTATGTTTATAAAAATACACTAATAAATAAAAAACTATTAAAAAAATATAGTCTTAAAAATACAATAGTATTAAATGAGTTTAAAATAGGAAACTCAATTGCTGACTTTATTTTACTCAATGGAAAAGCAAGAGTTTTTGAAATTAAAACAGAACTTGACGGACTTGAGAAATTAGAAAAACAGATTTCTGATTATTATTCATTTGCCACTGATGTTTATATTGTTGCGAGTTCAAAGCATATAGAAAAGTTAATATCTTTATATAATGAAACTAAAGTTGGAATAATTGAACTTACCCAAAAGAATAGTTTAAAAGAAATTAAACCTGCTTTATCTAATATTGATTTACTAGATCATTCTGTAATATTTAAGTCTTTGAGAAAAAATGAGTATATTAATGCTTTAAAAGAAAATTCTATTCAAATACCTAAAGTACCAAACACTTTAATTTTTAAAGAATGCTTTAATCTTGCGAATGATATTGATATTGTAGATTTTCAAAAAAGTGCAATAAAAGTACTAAAGAAAAGAAATCTTAAAAATCCAGATTTATTAAAAGACAAAAGAGTACCTAGTTATTTAAAACATATTTGCTATTCACTTAATTTATCTAAACCTGAATATGAGGAATTAAACTCGTTTCTAAATAAACCAAGTAATTTATGTATTTCCCATATTTAAGAGGTAAACAATTTGAATTAATAGCACTAAGAGAACTTAGTGAGGTTATGTCTGCTAAAAGTGATAAAATTTCGCCGATAATTGAACCTGTGAAAGATTCTAGTACATTAGCCAGTACACTGAAAGAGCTTGTTGAAAAAAAAATAAATTTTAATTTTATTGTAAATCCTAGAGTTGGAAATTTTATTAATTCCTCAGATGGACTTATCGAAATTTTAAAAGAAAATTTAAAAGGTTATACAAATTTTCAAATAGGTGTTATCATAGACAAAAAAACACAACAAGGAATTCCTGAATTATTAGCATTTTCGGATAAAATCAATATAAATCATAATGGTTTTACTTTAATTCATAATTCTGAAATAGAAGAAAATGCTATCCAACAGCTAAATGATAATTTAGAAATTAAGTATAACCTTATTTATTTTTCTAAAACTAGTAGAAGATATTATAGAGAGTTTAATCAAGAAACTCGAGTTAGTTTAGATGATTATTTTAGAAAACTAGATAGAAATGCAGATTATTTACAAGTTCCTGTAAGTGACTTTTCGGAAGAGTATAAGTATTACACAGATGATAATTTTGTAGGGTTTGGTGATTTTCTAACAATAGGAGATAATTATTCAGAGTCAGGTTTTTTACCTAGAGCAGTTGCAATACACCTATCGTATATTGACCAAAATAAAATAAAGATTAGGCATTTTACATCTGATTCTAATCAGGATTCATCAGATATTGGAGGTAAATTTGCAGAAGCATTACAAAAACTTGTTAATTGGTGTAATGAAACAAATATTACGGAAACAGAAGGTATTAAAGCGTTTAAAGAATTATATGACAGAGGACACTTTCCTGGTCTAGGTAGTATAAAGAAAATATCTACGATTAATCATATTGAATTGGTAATAACTAATATATAGGTATGAATTGTTGTATTAGTTGTTTTACTAGTTCGTATTTGACAAATATTATTCAATCAAACAAAGAAAAAGGAGATTGTAGTTTTTGTGATGCAAAAAATACTAATGTATATTTAGCAAAGGAACTTTTGCCTTTTTTTAGAAATATTTTTAACCTTTACAAAGTAGATGAAAGTTCTAAGGTTTCTCTTTGGGATGCAATTAATAATGATTTTGATATTATAGAACCTGATTGTTTAACAAATAGTGAATCTCTTTTTAAAGCAATAGCTCAATCTGAATATGAAGAATTTTCTAATCTTTTTGAAAACAATGTATCGCAAGAATCTAAAGAACTTTTAGACATCAAATCAAATGAAGTTCAAAGTATTTGGGATAGATTTAAGTCAGAAATAAAATATAAAAATAGATTTCATATCAGTAAATCGAATTTAATAAACCTAGAAGTCTTAGAAACATTTTTTAATAGTGAGTCTTTTATTAAAATAATAAAAAAAGGCAGAAGTTTTTATAGATGTAGAATTTCAAATAAAACTGGATATGAAAATAAGGATATGTGGAATCCTCAAAATAAATTTGCAACTAGTGGAAGAGCTAATCCAAAAGGAATTTCTTATCTATATTTGGGAAGTCGTATAGAAACAACATTTTACGAATCTAGAGCAAGTTTGTTCGATTATGCCAGTGTTGCTGAGTTCAGATTAAAAGATGACATTAAAATCTTGGATTTAAGAAATCCAGAATATGATATTATTAGTTGGTCTGAGGACGATATTATTGATATATTTCTAACTCATGCAAACTTTATAAAAACCTTACAAGAAGAAATTTCTTTACCGATTAGAAAGCAAGATAAAGATTTAGACTACATACCAACTCAATACATTTCAGAATATATAAAGTCTCTTGGCTTTGATGGTGTAGAATATCAAAGTTCATTAGATAATGAAGGTTATAATTTAGCTATTTTCAATCCTAATAAATTTGATTGTATTGAAACCAAAGTTTATGATATAAATAGTATAAAACTTAACTATACAGAAATTATAAATAAAAAATAGTTAAACGTAAGCGATTATAATAAACCAACAAACAAGTCTAGCCCTGATTGAAACGACATCCTTTTTTCTTTCATTTTTGCATTCGCAAGAAATGAAAGAAAAAAGATACAGTCTTTCGACTTCGGTCAAGATAAATTCCAAGCAGGAAATAGCTTCTAAAAATAATTTTAAATTATTTCCAATTAATTTTAATAAACCGGTTGTTTTTTACAAATTCTGTAGGTATTTTTTCTAAAACTTCTACTCGAATAGCATCGATTAAACTGTCTTTGGCTAAAGAATGATGTACAGCAATACTAATCTCTCTTATGGGTTTTGGGTCTTCGAAATTAATGTGACAACCAATATCGTTTTTGTTAATTGCCATTTCGGGTACTAAAGTAAATCCGCCATAATTATCTACCATCTTTTTTAAAGCTTCTATAGAACCACTTTGAAATTGAATGCTTTTTGGGCTTGTGTTTTTAGAGCAGATGTTTAAAACCTGGTTTCTAAAACAATGTCCGCTTTTTAACAGCCAAATATTATCTAAATTTTCTATTTCTTTTGCAGAAACTACTTTTTTATCTTTTGGAAACAGTCCTTTTTGTCCGTAAAAAACAAATGGTTCGTTGTATAATTTTATTTCTCTAATAAAAGATTCGTTAAGTGGAGTTACTAAAATACCGATGTCAATTTCTCTTTTTTGTAATGCAGCAATAATATTTTCTGTCTGCATTTCTTCGATAATTAATGTTGTGTTTTGATATTTTTCTGAAAAAGAACCAGAAATTAACGGAATTAAATAGGGAGAAACAGTTGGTATAATTCCTATTCTATAAACACCATCCATACTATCTAACTCGGTGTTTACCATGTTTTTTAACTCGCTAACTTCTCTTAGTATTACTTTTGTTTTATTGATAAATACTTCACCTAAATTTGTGGGTTTAAATGGAGATTTACTTTTATCGAAGATAGAAAAACCAATTTCGTCTTCTAATTTTTTAACTTGAATTGTAATTGTAGGTTGGGTAACAAAACATTTTTCTGCAGCTGTTACAAAATGCCTATAGGTGTCTAAGGCAATTACATATTCTAATTGTTGAAGTGTCATACTATATTGATTTTAGCAATACAAGGATATAAACTATTAATTTGATTTATGAGAAGAGCTGATTGATATTTGTACTTTAATTATAAATAAAACTAATTACAAATGAAAACACGATTAATAACATTTATCGCTTTGTCTGTAGTCCTTTTTGGATTTGCACAAAATAATAGCGGCAAAAACACAATTACAACAAATGGAGGAGTCCCTGTTGGTGACAATCAAAATTCTAAAACGGTAGGCGAGTACGGACCTGTTTTATTAGAAGACATTTATTTAATAGAAAAACTAGCTGCTTTTGATAGAGAAAGAATTCCGGAAAGAGTTGTGCATCCAAGAGGAGCAGGAGCATCTGGTTATTTTGAAGCAACAAAAGACATGTCTGCATATACAAAAGCAGTCCTTTTTTCTGAAGCCGGTAAAAAAACAGATTTAGCGGTAAGATTATCTACTGTAATACACGGTAAAGGATCTCCGGAAACAGCAAGAGACCCAAGAGGATTTGCAGTAAAATTTTATACAGAGCAAGGAAATTATGATATTGTAGGTAATAATTTACCTGTGTTTTTTATTAGAGATGCTATTAAGTTTCCAGATATGGTGCATTCTTTAAAACCGTCTCTAGAAACAAATAAGCAAGATGCTAATAGGTATTTCGATTTCTTTTCTAACGTACCAGAAGCAACAAACATGATTACAAGATTATGGACAGATTTAGGGATACCAAAAGGATACCAATATATGAACGGTAGTAGTGTACATGGTTACAAGTGGGTTAATACTGCTGGTAAAGTAACGTATGTAAAGTATTCTTGGGTTTCTAAACAAGGAGAAAAAAACTTAACTGCAGAAGAGGCAGCGATACAACAAAGTAAAGATTGGCAACATGCAACGGTAAGTTTACGTAAAGATATTGATGATAAAAACTATCCGCAATGGGATTTATATGTACAAATGATAAAACCAGAGGATATGCATTCTTTTGATTTTTGGCCTTTAGATGCAACCAAAGATTGGCCTGCAGATAAAATTGAAAAAATTAAGATTGGTACAATGACTTTAAACCAAAATCCTGTAAATTATTTTGAACAAGTAGAAAGCATTGCTTTTTCTCCAGGTGCTTTAATTCCTGGTGTAGAACCATCTGAAGATAAGTTATTACAAGGAAGATTGTTTTCTTATTTTGATACGCAAAGACACAGATTAGGACCTAATTTTCAGCAATTAAAAATTAACAAGCCTTTAAAAGACCCTAGTAATTATAATTCTGATGGTTGGTTAAGTGCAGGAAACAAAAGATTTGAAAACCCAGATGTAAATTACCAACCAAGTAGTAGCGCTGCGTTAGCAGAAGACCCACAGTATAAGCAAGTAGAAACTACGCTTACAAATGTAACGATTACACAAAAGAAGATTTCTAAAACAAATGATTTTGCACAAGCAGGAGATTTTTATAGATCGCTTTCTAAGCAGCAACAAGATAATTTAATTAAAAATTTAAGTGGAGATTTAGGTCAGGTTACTGATAAAAAAATTCAAATGAAAATGATTACATTTTTCTATAAAGCAGATAGAGATTATGGAATGAGAATTGCAAAAGCTTTGGGATTTTCTGCAAAAGATTTTATGAAGCATTAAATATATTAATAATAAATTAAAAAGAGGAAGCTTAAAACTTCCTCTTTTTTAAATTAAACATATTATGAAACAAATTACATTTATTTTAATTATAATTTTATCATCTACTATTTCTGCTCAGTCTATTTTTGAAGCTTCTAGAAATGGTGATTTAGATAAAATTAAAGCTCTTTATGCTTTAGATAATAATTCTATAAACACAGCAGACAATAAGGGTTTTACGCCTTTAATTTTATCGGCTTATAATAACCAACCAAAAGTTGTTGCTTTTTTATTAGAAAAAGGAGTTGCCGTAGATGCTAAAGATATATCTGGTAACACAGCTTTAATGGGGGTTTGTTTTAAAGGATCTATTACTATTGTTAAAATATTAATAGAGAATGGGGCAGGTGTTAATATGCAAAATTATAATGGGGCAACAGCTTTAATTTATGCGAGTACTTTTGGTCATACAGAAATAGTGCAGTATTTATTGGTTAATAATGCGGATAAAAATTTTACAGATAATAGAGGAAACACTGCTTTAAAGCATGCCGTTATGCAAGATAATACAGCAATTATTACACTTTTAGATAAGTAATTAAATATTTTAGTTTTTCAATAACCTCAAAAACAAGTCTAGCCCTGATTGAAGCGATTGTTTGAGCTCTTTTTATTCTTTTTCAGAATAAAAAAGCGAGTGCGGAAAGCAGGAAATAGCTTCTAAAAAAATTAATAAAGAGCGTAGGTAACCTCTTCTTCAGCAGCTACTGGAAATAATTTTTCCGCTTCGGCTAAATCTAAAATAGTATCTACTTCGTACCAAGGTTTTTCATCGAAAGAAACTGCTTCGAATGCTAGTGTTTTTTCGGCTACTAAGGTGGTAAAAACGGTTTCGTAATAGGCGTTTACGTTTCCAGCTTCAATATATTGATTCAGTTTTTTGGTAACTTCTTGCCAAGATTCTAAAGAGAAACTATAAATATTTACGGTTTTATAGCGGGTTTCTGTATACGGTTCTGTGGTGCCTGGTTGAAACTGCATTACCTTGTTTTGGTTATTTAAAGTTACGGTAGTTCCGTTTAACCAAGGTTGCATTTTTGCTACGGCAATTCTATTTGGATACCTCATGTGGGTTAATAGAGCGGTGTCTAAAACCAAGTCGCTCTCTAGAAGTACAAAAGGTTCTTTGATGCTGTTACGAGCCATCCAAAGTGAGTAAATATTGTTGGTGGTTTTGTATAGCGGACTGTGTACATACTCGATACTTAAACCGTCTGTTTGGTTGCCTAAAAAGTCTACAATACATTCTTGTTTATAGCCGGTTACAATAACAAGACGTGTAAAACCTTGGTCTTTTAAATTGGTAACAAGACGTGCCAGCATAGATTCTTCGCTAACTAAGGTTAAGCATTTAGGAGCGTCTTTTGTGATTGGAAAAAGACGACTTCCGGTGCCGGCAGCTAGTAATAATGCTGTTGTAATGCGTGGGGTATTTGTATTGTTTTTAGAAATAGTAGTCATGTAATATTGCGTTGAGGGATCGTATCAAAAAAAAACATAAAAGCATTTTAAAAGCTTTTATGTGAATTAAATTTAATGTTTTAATATGCTATTTATGGATAATGAAATAAAAACAGATAAAGGTTAACAATGTAATGATAGCATTACAAAAGAGCGCTTTTTAAGTTTGTTTTTTTGCAAATTTACTGCGCTAAGACGGAACTAGCTATTTATATTTAATAATTTACTACAGAAAAAATATTCGTTCGTAAAAGGGCATAAAAAGGCCTCTAATTACCAATTCAATATCAGCATATTAGAGGCTTTTTTAAATTATACTAATTTTTTAGCGTTCTGTACTTTTTGCTTTGTAAGTGCTATTTCTATTACTTCTTTCATTTCTGTAACATAATGGAACGTCATGCCTTTTAGGTAGCTTTCTTTGATTTCTAAAATGTCTTTTTCGTTTTCTTTACACAGAATAATTTCTTTAATATTTGCTCTTTTAGCAGCTAATATTTTTTCTTTAATTCCGCCAACGGGTAACACTTTTCCACGTAAGGTAATTTCGCCTGTCATGGCTAATTTGTTTTTAATTTTACGTTGTGTAAAAGAAGAAACTAAAGACGTTAACATGGTAATACCTGCACTTGGTCCGTCTTTAGGTGTTGCGCCTTCTGGTACGTGAATGTGTACGTTGTATTTTTCTAAAATTTCTTGTTTAATTCCAAATTCTTCTGCATTCGATTTTATGTATTGTAAGGCAATGGTTGCAGATTCTTTCATTACGGTACCTAAATTACCTGTAATAGAAAGGTTTCCTTTTCCTTTAGATAAAATAGATTCTATAAATAAAATGTCTCCACCAACGCTGGTCCAAGCTAAACCTGTAACAACACCAGCAACATCATTATTCTCGAATTTATCTCTAAATCTTGGTGTTCCTAAAATATCTTCTATTTTTTCTGATGAAAGAGCAACGTCATATTCTTCTTCTAAAGCAATAGATTTTGCTGCAAAACGTACCACTTTGGCAATTTTCTTTTCTAAACCACGTACACCAGATTCTCTTGTATAGCCTTCTACAATTTGCTCTAATTGTTTTTTACCTAACTTTAAATCTTTGGTTGTTAAACCGTGTTCTTTTAATTGTTTGGGTAATAAATGTCTTTTGGCAATTTCTACTTTTTCTTCTATCGTATAACCGGTAACATTTATAATTTCCATTCTATCGCGCAATGCCCAAGGAATTTGACCTAAGTTATTTGCGGTTGCAATAAAAAGTACTTTAGATAAATCGTACCCAACTTCTAAATAATTATCGTAAAAAGCTTCGTTTTGCTCAGGATCTAAAACTTCTAACATTGCAGAAGATGGATCTCCTTGATGGCTATTGCTTAGTTTGTCTATTTCATCTAAAACAAAAACAGGGTTAGACGTTCCTGCCTTTTTTAAATTCTGAATTAAACGCCCTGGCATGGCACCAATATAAGTTTTTCTGTGTCCTCTAATTTCTGCCTCATCACGTAAACCACCTAAAGACATACGTACGTATTTACGTCCTAATGCTTCTGCAACAGATTTACCTAAAGAAGTTTTACCAACTCCTGGAGGTCCGTATAAACAGATAATTGGCGATTTCATATCTCCTCTTAACTTTAAAACCGCTAAGTGCTCTATAATTCTTTCTTTTACTTTTTCTAAACCAAAATGATCTCTATCTAAAACCTTTGTAGCAAATTTTAAATCGAATTTATCTTCAGAATAAATTCCCCAAGGTAACTCTAGCAACAATTCTAAATAGCTTCTCTGAACACCATATTCAGCCGCTTGCGGATTCATTCTTTTTAATCGATTGATTTCTTTCTCGAAAGTATCTGCAACTTCTTTATTCCATTTCTTGGTTTTTGCTTGCTTGCGCATTTCTTCTAACTCTTCGTCATTAGAAACGCCACCAAGTTCATCCTGAATGGTTTTTAATTGCTGATGTAAATAATACTCACGTTGTTGTTGGTCTAAATCTTCGCGAGTTTTAGACTGAATATCGTTACGTAATTTTAATTTCTGAAGCTCTTTGTTTAAGTTTTTTAAGGCTAACAAAGCACGTTCTTTTAGATTGTCTTTTTCTAAAATTATTTGTTTTTGCGCCACAGATAAATCCATGTTCGATGAAATGAAATTCACCAAAAACGAATCTGATTTTATGTTTTTAATCGCAAAAGAAGCTTCACTAGGTAACATTGGGTTTTCCTTAATTACTTCTAAAGCTTGTTCTTTTATAGATTCTATAATAGCTTCAAATTCTTTTTCGTCATCAACTTCTCGGTCTTCAATAGCTTCTTTTACAGTAGCTTTTAAGTACGGTTTGTCTTGAACGATGGTATCAATTTCGAAACGTTTTTTACCTTGTATGATAACGGTTGTATTACCATCAGGCATTTTTAAAACACGTAAAATTTGTGCAACAACACCTGTTGTATGAATGTCTGCTAAACCTGGTTCTTCTACTTCTTCGTTCTTTTGAGCAACAACTCCAATTACTTTATCGCCTTTGTTTGCATCTTTTATCAACTGTATAGAAGCATCTCTACCCGCTGTAATAGGTATTACAACTCCAGGAAACAAAACGGTGTTTCTAAGTGGTAAAATTGCTAAAACTTCCGGAACGCTTTCCTTGTTAATTATCTCCTCATCTTCTGGAGTCATTAACGGAATTAATTCTGAATCTTCATTTAACATGCTATGTAGCGACAAATTGTCTAAATGCATTATTTTTGGTTTGCTCATCTGTTATATCTCTGTCATACTGACATTGATTTTTAAATAGTGTAAAATCAAGATCAATTTGTTGTTTTTAGTTTATTGATAATCAGTAAATTGATTGTAATTTTTCTGATTCTCTAATATATAAAAACAATTGTTGTGCCAAGGTTTAAATTTAGTTTGATTCAGTTTTATTCATTGTATATATTTAAATATTCCCGTTTCGGGAACTTTTTGTATATTTGCTTAAAGAAAAAAAATGTGAGAGTTATTGCAAAACGAACTTTAAGGGATTTTTGGTTAAAACATTCCGATTCGGAACAGCAACTAACAGCTTGGTACCGAGAAATGGAAAGAGCTAACTGGGAATCTTTCAATGAATTAAAAAAGGAATATCCAAGTGCTAGTATTTTAACGGATAACCGAGTAGTGTTTAATATAAAAGGAAATAATTATAGGTTAATTGTGAAGTTTAATTTAGAATACCAAATATGTTGGATTCGATTTCTAGGTACGCACGCAGCATATGATAAAGTTAACGCAAACGAAATTTAAGATGAATATTAAACCAATAAAAAATGAAGTAGATTATCAAAAATCTTTAGATAGGTTAGAGGTGATTTTTGATGCTAAAAAAGATACAAAAAATGGTGATGAATTAGAGATTCTATCAATTTTAATTGATAAATATGAAAATGAGGTTTTCCCTATTGGTTTTCCAGATCCTATTGAGGCTATTAAATTTAGAATGGAGCAAATGGGGTTAAAACAAAAAGATTTGGCCGAAGTTATTGGGTTTAAAAGTCGTGTAAGTGAAATTTTAAACAAAAAAAGAAAACTGACTTTAGAAATGATTAGAAACTTAAATGTAAAATTACATATTCCTACAGAGGTTTTGGTACAAGATTATTAATTTAAAGCAAACGGTAGAGCGTAGTTACAATAATCCCTTTACCATCCTTTAAAGTATAAGAGAATAGTTGTTTTTCTTCTTTCACTTTTAAGTGAAATGGTGCTGCTAATAAGTCTATTCCGCTTTGTTTTTTAATTCGAATTCCTTGTCCGGATATAATATCTTTATTGGGCATAAAATTACCAAAAGGCAAGTGCTCTGTGAGGATGATGTATTTATAATTGATTAATTTTTGTACTACATTTTTTACTTCTTTGTTAGATAAATGTTGCAGTACTTGTCTTAAGATAACACAATCTGCAGCAGGTAAGTTATCTACAGCAATATCTAAACAACGGAATTCTAAATTTGTTGTTTGAAACGTTTTTGTATTGTGCTTTATTAAATTTGAAACAATATCTACAGCAATATAGTTTTTGGTAAATGGTACCAATTGGTTGCCAATATTAAAATCTCCACAACCTAAATCGCAAACCGTAATTGGTGTTTTAAATGTTTTTAAAAAGGCACAAACAACATCAATATAAGGTGTTATTATTTCTGGTTGATGAGAGCCAGAACCAGAATAAAATTCGGTGTTATTGCTTCCCCAAAGATTTAGTTCATACACCTGTTCCATCGCTTTTTTTGTAGGCCAAGGCTTCTTTATTTTTTTATCCATAGAAATTAAAAAGACAATTATAAGTCATCAAAAGTACTATTAAAACAAATGATTTTCTATTGATAGCAAGAATATAAGTACTACCCTTTTTTTTTATCATTTTTGCAATAGCTATTTCTAATTCCGTAATTAAAGGAAGTATCCGTAAAAATGGACCTCAATTTATACACTTAATAAAAAAAGAGTAATTTTATTTATAGAAACCGTCACAAATTGAAAACATATTAGTCTATATAATACAAACGTTTTATTGGAAACTAATCAACCACATATAACCAACCTTATAAAACGCTGCAAAAAGTCGGATAAAAACGCACAGTTAGATTTGTACAAAGCCTATTACCAAGCAATGTACAATACTGCATATCGTATTTTAAAAGATAATTTTGAAGCGGAAGATATTATGCAAGAAGCGTTTTTAACGGTTTTTACAAAGATGGATAGCTATAAGGGTGAAGTAACTTTTGGAGCTTGGTTAAAAAGAATTGTCATCAATAAAAGTTTAACGCAATTAAAAAAGAACAACCGATATCAAGAGGTGAAAATGGAAGTAATTTATGATGATGAAGTAGAAGAAGAACCCATTGATTATGTAGGTTTAAAAGCAAAAGATGTATTGCGTTGTTTGCAAAGTTTAAAAGAAAATTACAGATTGGTATTAACATTGTACTTAGTAGAAGGATATGATTATGAAGAAATTTCGCAAATTTTAGAGTATACAAATGAAAATGTGAGAACCACAGTTTCTAGAGCAAAAAAGAAATTAAAGCAAGTATTACTTGCAGAGAATAGTAAAGCACAAGCGTATGGAAGATAAATTAAATCAATTTTTTTCTGAAAATGAATTCGACTTTCAAGAACCACATATAGGTCATTTAGACCGTTTTGAACGTAAATTAAATCAACAAAAGAAAACTGTTAAAACTTCTTGGAAATGGTTGTCGGTTGCAGCTTCAGTAGTTTTAATACTTGGCTTTTGGTTGGGAAGTAGTCATCAAAAAAGACAATTAGACTTGGCAGATGTTTCTCCTAAAATGGAAGAAGTACAAAGCTACTTTGTTTCTACAATTCATCAAGAATTAAAAACCTTAGAAAAAAATAGAAATTTAGATACAGAAAAAATTATAGAAAGTGCTTTAGAAGAGTTAGAAGAGTTAGAAGATGAATACAAAGTTTTTGTAAAAGATTTGACTAAAAATGGAGAGCAAAGAGAAATAATTAGTGCAATGATTAAAAATTATCAACAACGTTTAGATGTTTTAGAGAATACCTTAAAACAAATAGAACAAGTTAAAAACACTAATTTAGTCCAAGATGAAATCTATATATAAAATTACACTCATATTTCTTTTACTCCCTTTGTTGGCAAATGCAAGCATAGATAAAAAGAAGTACGAAAAAAACAAGGTTGTAAAAAAGGTTTTCGCAGTAAATGCGGATGCTAAAGTGGCACTTAATAATAAATACGGTAACTTAAATATTACTACTTGGGATAAAAATAGTGTAGAAATTGAAGTTACAATTACCATACAAGGAGATGATTTAGATGATGTAGAAGATACATTTTCTACTATAAATATTGCTTTTAACTCTAGTGCATCTTTGGTAGAAGCAAAAACAATTATCAGTAATAAAAAAAGTAGTTGGTCTTGGTTTGGTAAGAGTAAAAGTATCAACTATAAAATTAATTATGTAGTAAAAATGCCAAGATCTAATTCTGTAGATTTAAACAATGATTATGGTAATATTTACTTAGATAATTTAGAGGGTAAGGCAGTTATTAATTGCGATTATGGTAAAGTAGCTATTGGTAATTTGTTTGCAGATGATAATGATATCAACTTAGATTATTCTCCGAGTTCTACTATTCACTTCATAAAAAGTGGTAACGTAAATATTGATTATTCTAAATTAAATATAGAAGCTTCTAAACAAATAAAAATCAATTCAGATTATTCAAGCACAAAATTAGAAAAGGCAGGAAGTGTTAATTTTAATTGTGATTATGGTTCTATTTCTATTGAAGAGGCAGATAATATCAACGGAAATTCTGACTATGTAAGTATGCGTTTTGGAACGGTAAATAAAAACTTAACAATTGAAACAGATTATGGTTCTTTAACAGTAAAAAACTTGGCAAAAGGTTTCGAAAATGTTGATATCAATGGAGAATATGCAGGTATCAGAATTAATGTAGATCTAGATGCTGTTTTCGATTTTATAATCGATTTAGAGTATGCTGGTTTTAGTAGAGATGATGATAAAATAGAACTTTTTAAAAGTATTTCTAAATCGACAAAAAAATATTACGAAGGTAAATTCGGTAAAGGAAACACCCATTCTAAATTGAAGATTACTTCTCAGTATGGAGGCGTAAGTATTAAATAAGATTAAAAACAATCAACCAAAACAATAACAATCATGAATAAAAAAACGATTCTAACCTGTTTAATTTTAACCATCACTTTTGCTGTAAATGCACAAAATTGGTTTGGAAATAGTACAAAAATAAAAGGAAACGGAAATGTAGTTACAGAAACAAGAACAACTGTAGATTATAATGGCGTTTCTGTAGGTGGTTCTTTTGATGTAATTCTAGTAAAAGGAAAAGAAGGTAAAATTACCATTAAAGGAGAAGAAAACATTATTCCTTATATAGAAATGGAAATTTCTGGAGATATTTTAAAAATTCAGTATAAGAAAAATACCAATATAAATACAACAAAAAAAGTAACTATAACGGTGCCTTATCACCATATAGAAAGTGTTGCTTTAGGAGGTTCTGGAAATGTTTCTGCAACATCGTTAATTAAAGCAGACGATTTTAAAGTGAATTTAGGTGGTTCTGGAAACATTGATTTAAAAGTAACTGCAGACACTATAAAAGCTTCTGTTGGCGGTTCTGGAAACATTAATTTAGAAGGAAATGCTAACGAGTTAACGTGTTCTATTGCAGGTTCTGGTAGTGTTAGTGCTTATGGTTTAGAAACTGATGAGGTTTATGCAAACATTGCTGGTTCTGGAAGTATTAAAGTAACTGTAAAATCTAAAATTAAAGCAAATTTAGTAGGCTCTGGTAATGTTTATTACAAAGGAAATCCTAAAAAGGTAGATGCTAAAACGGTTGGTTCGGGTGCTATTATTGATAAAAATTAAATTCTAAATTAGAGCATTACCACCAAACTAAAAATATTTTTACAAGTTCGCCATTTTGCTTTTTCATCCAGCAAAGTGGCGAACTTTTTCTTTGAAAATATACCTCGGAAGCTTGGTTAAAATCATCCATCTTTAACCAGTTTACGTTTTTATGAGGAACAACAATCCAATCTTTTTTATTTGGGATAAAAAATTTACAATCTTTAAACTGTGCTAATTCGTTTTTGTTGATGTAAAACCCAACAATACAATCTTGATTTAAAACAGATAATTGAATGTTTTTATCTAAATAAGGAACAAATAATTGTCCTTTAAAATAAACCTGTTGTACAATATCTGTAGCTTTTAAGTTGATGGTTTTTAAATAAGAAACACATTCGTTAGAGTAGAGCAGAGGCAATTGTTTGTCTTTTAAGACACTATCCTAAAAACTGTGTAAGTTCAAAAAATCAGGGTTAACTTATTTATAGTTTAATCCTGTTTTCAAATATAGCTAAAAATTGGTTTAGAATAATTCCCCAATTTCTAATTGGCATTTTCCATTTTTTAGTGCTTTCTCTTACTGCTAAATATACAGATTTCATCACTGCATCATCAGTTGGAAAAGAGAGTTTATTTTTGGTGTATTTTCTAATTTTTCCGTTTAGATTTTCTATTAAATTTGTGGTATAAATAATAGTTCTAATTTCCACTGGAAAATCAAAGAATACGGTAAGTTCATCCCAGTTATTCTCCCAACTTCTAATGGCGTAAGAATATTTAGATTCCCATTTGGTTTTAAAGTCTTTTAAGGCAGCTCTTGCAGCTTCTTTTGTTGGAGCTGTATAGATTTGTTTCATATCTTTTGTAAAGGCTTTTTTATCTTTCCAAACAACATAGCGACAAGAGTTTCTAATTTGATGAACTACACAAATTTGAGTAGTTGAATTCGGGAAAATGGTTTTTATAGTGTCTGTAAAACCGTTTAAATTATCGGTTGCAGTAATCAGTATATCTTGAGTTCCTCTGGCTTTTATATCAGTTAAAACACTCATCCAGAAAGCAGAAGATTCATTTTTACCCAACCACAAACCTAAAACTTCTTTTTTGCCATCTGTTCTAAGCCCAACAGCAATGTAAATGGTTTTGTTAATTACTTTAGAGTTTTCTCGTACTTTAAAAACAATTCCATCCATCCAAACAATTAAATAAGTAGTCTCTAATGGTCTATTTTTCCAAGCGATAACATCAGTGGTGATAGCGTCAGTTATTCTTGAAATTGTGGAAGTAGATACATTAAAATTATAGAGTTCTCGGATTTGTTCTTCGATATCAATATTGCTCATCCCTTTGGCATACAATGAGATAATAACATTTTCGACACCATCCGCAGTACTTTGTCTTTTCTTTATAATCATTGGATTAAAAGAACTATTACGATCTCTTGGCACTTGTATTTCTGTCTACCCTAAAGTAGTTTTTAGCTTCTTTTTAGTGTAGCCATTTCGTAAGTTATTTGCTTTACTTTTTTGATGTTTATCATAATCTAAATGAGCATCGAGTTCGCCTTCTAAAATCTTTTCAACTCCTCGTTTGTGAAGTTGTTCGATGAAGCTGGTTAGCTCTGATCCGTTGTTAAATTGTTTTAAAAAATCATCGTTTAATAAATCTTCTGGTCTCATAAGTATATAAAATTTAAAGTTAATAAAAATAAAAAACTCAGGATTTGAACAATCCTGAGTTTTTAAAACTTACACACTTTATGAGACAGTGCCTCTTTTAATTTATTTAGTTTTTCTACTAAAGAGTCTTTTCTATTCGGACCAATAAAATGGTCAATTTCAGTGGTTCCAACAGAAGCATCATACAAATAAAACTTGTAAATAATTTCTAAGTGAATCGGTTTCTCTTCTTTTAAAAGGATACAATCTAACTCGCCTAATGTAATTTTTTCTTGCTGAATTTGAATGTTTTCACAAAGAATAGAAATGCCTTTTTCTTGTGCTAATTGATAAGAAACAAAACGTTCTATATATTTACCTAAACGGATTTTTTCATCGATTTCAATATCAATTTTTGTAGATTTCGAATTAATTTTAAGTTGATTTAAGCCATACACCGAATTACCGTTCCACAAGCAAGGTGTTTGCAGAAAACCGTCGTATCTTTTCTGAATATCTTTTGTTTTTTGATGTGTCATTATTTCTTCAAATTTACAATTTTATAATTTTCATTTATAGAATAATTTGTACATTGAAAATCTAAAAATAAACAGTAGCAAAATGCAGTTTCAAAAAGACAGTTTAGAGTTTTTAAAAGATTTACAAAAAAATAACAATAGAGATTGGTTTACAGAACACAAACCAACCTTTGTAACCATACAGAAACAGGTAAAAGAAATCTTTTTAGAAATGCAAACAGATATAGAAAAGCATGATGAAATTGATAAAATGAAAATCTATAGAATTTATAGAGATGTTCGTTTTTCTAAAGATAAAACGCCTTACAACCCAAGATTTGCAGTTTCTTTTTCTAGATTAGGAAAACAATTACGTGGTGGTTATTTTTTGCAAATTAAACCCGGAGAATCTATGTTGGGAGGTGGGTTTTGGCAACCAGAAAAAGAAGATTTATATAGATTAAGAAAAGAGATTGAACAAGATGCAGTAGAATTTAGAGAGATTTTAGAAGACAAAGATTTTAAAAAATACTTTGGAGGTAAATTCGAAGGAGACGAATTAAAATCGGCTCCAAGAGGGTTTGATAAAGAACATAAAGACATCGATTTATTGCGTAAAAAAGGATTTGTTGCTATCAGAAATTTTACAGATGCAGAGGTTTTATTACCTAATTTTTTAGAAGAATTAGATAAAAGTTTTAAAGCTTTACGTCCGTTTTTTAATCTATTTAGTGATGTTTTAACAACAAATCTAAATGGGGAGAGTATTGTTTAGAGTTCATTTTTGTGAGTTGTTTGCTGAGATTCACGGAGAAAATACGGAGATTTACAGCGTTTTTTAATTTGTTGTCAAGGACGGTTGTCATTTCGAAAGGAGCCATTTTAGGCGATTGAGAAATCTAAGAAATTATTACTTTGTAAACCCTTCTTTTCTATTTCAAATTTTTCTTCACTTCGTATTTTAAAACTACAATGGTAATAATTGTAGATAAAACATCAGCGATAGGAAAAGACCACCAAATACCATTGATACCATAATATTTAGGTAAAAAATAAGCTAACGGAATTAAGAAGAACCCTTGTTTTAAAAGCGTTAAAAATAAAGCAGGTAAAGCTTTACCGGCAGCCTGAAAATAAGCAGAACCAATTAATTGCATGGTAATAACAGGTGTTGCTAAAAATACAATAAGCATGGCGTTGGGTGTTTTATCTAACAAGGTGGCGTCATTGGTAAAAATCCAAATAACTTCTTCTTTAAAAAACAAAATTGCTACAAAAATAATTGTACCTAAAACAGAACCATATAAAATAGATTTCTTAATGGTTTCTTTAACTCTATCATTTTTACTTGCACCAATATTATAACCTGCAACAGGTAAAAACCCTTGAGAAACACCCATAACAGGAGAAAGTGAAAACATCATTACACGGTTAATAATTCCGAATACAGCAATCGATATTTCTCCTCCATATTTAAATAACGAATAGTTTAAAACAATCATTAAGACGCTTATTGTACCTTGTCTTGCAATAGAAACGCCTCCCAGTTCTATAATTTCACGGACAATTTTAAAATCTAATTTAAAGTTTTTAGGAATAATTTTTAGCTCACTTTTAGAAGATAAAAAAAAGTACAAAATATACGATCCGGAGCTTACAAAAGAAATTGTAGTTGCTAAACCAGCACCCCACATTCCCCAATTAAAAAATTTAATAAAAATAATATCTAAAACCACATTTAAAACCGCAGGAACCATCATTGCATACATGGCAAATTTGGGTTTTCCTTCTGCTCTAATTGTTGGGTTTCCCATCATCGCAAAAGCCAAAAAAGGAACTCCATATATAATAACACTAAAATATTCTGATGCAATTGGTAAAATATCTCCTTTTGCGCCGAATAAATTTAGAATAGGTACACTAAAAAAGTTTCCAATAGTTACAAAAAGAATTGCCAAAATAACGGTTAAAGAAACCTGATTACCAAAAGTTAGAAAAGCTTTTTCTGAATTACCTGCACCTAAAGCTCTCGATATTATAGAGCTTCCTCCAATACCAATTCCCATTCCAATAGAAGAAATTAAAAAAGCAATTGGTAAAACTACCGTAATTGCAGCAATTGCTAGTACACCAATCCATTGTCCCACAAAAATAGTGTCGACAATCATATTTAAAGACATTACAAGAATTCCTATAGTGGCCGGAAGTGCTTGTTTTATTATTAATTTACTAATTTTTTGTGTCCCTAGGTCGTTTGCTAATTCTGTCATAATATTAAGCAAATATCGCTATAAACACCAAGTTATTTGTAAATCTATCATCAATAATTGTTATAAATATCTTAAAATTTTTATGTTTGCTAAAATTGATAAAAGTTGGAAAACGTTTTTACATTAACAATAACAGTTTCACCCGAAGATATAGACAATTTACAGCATGTAAATAACTTGGTATATGTAACATGGATGGATAAAATAGCAACTACACATTGGGGGCATCTAACAAAGGATAACCCGTTGCCACAATATGTTTGGGTGGTGATGAGGCATGAAATAGATTATTTAAAACAAGCTAATTTAGGAGATGAAATAACCGTAAAAACATGGGTAGGAGAGACCAAAGGGATTACTTCTGTGCGTTTTATGGAGTTTTATAAGGATGATCTTTTATTGGTAAAAGCCAAAACAATTTGGGCAATGTTAGATTCTAAAACTTTTAAGCCAGTAAGAATTAGAGAAAATGTTTTAAAAGTATTACAACCTACTAAATAAAAGTATCTTTGCATAAATTAATAAGAAGCATTTTATAGATGTTTTAAGGTTAAAAGGCGTGTTAAAAAAAGTTTTTTCATACATATTATTCTTTATCCTAGCTTTTAAGCCTATTTATAATATAGGCTACCTTGCTTATTATGAGTTAAATGTAGATTATATTATAGAAACATATTGTGTTAATAAAGAAAAACCAGTACTAGAATGTAATGGTAAATGTCATTTAGCAACTCAATTAGCAATAACTACAAAAGACGGTACAGAAAAAAACACATATTCTTTAAATTTACTTTCAGAGACATTTATTCCTGTTTACTTTCAGAATCAAACTTTTACTTTCAATTTTTTTCCCAAAAAGAAAACTACTCAAAATTATTGGAAACATTCTAAATTGTTCATTTCTTTATATCAGGATAATCTTGATAAGCCACCACAGTCTTAGTTTTTAGAAAAGGATTTGTTATTTATACAATCTTTAAAATAATTTACAAAAATTGACCTTGAAGAAATTTTCTTTAAGGGTTTTTGTGCATTATTAAACTGAAATTAGTTTAGAACTCTTTCTAAACGAAACAAGATAATACATTAAAAAAATATAATATAAAGTGCCTGTATTTATAGGCACTAGATCTGACGTAAAATAATTTAACAGATGAAAAAAATATTAATGCTTACTATTTGTTTAGTAAGTTTATATACCTATGCTCAAGATACCTATAAAGGTAAAATTATTAGTACTAATAATGAACCTTTAGCAGGAGCTACGGTACAATCGAAAACAAACAATAGTAATGCGGTAGTTACAGATTTCTATGGAAATTTTTCTATCACTTTAGAAAGTAATAAAGCAGTAATAGTTAAATTTATAGGTTTTAAAACTGTAGAACAAATACTATCAAGAGCTAATAATAACATTCAACTTTTTGAAAATGATCAAATTTTAGAAGAAGTTGTAATATCTGCAAGTAGAGAAAAACAGCTTAGAAAAGAGGTGCCAGCTTCTATTTCTGTTATTTCTTCTAAAGATATTTCTGAAACAAAAGCGTTTGGTATCGATCAATTAATTAATGATGTGCCAGGGGTAAATATGACAATGTCTAGGGCTGCTGGTAACGAACAACATATGATGTCTGTACGTTCTCCAATATCAACAAAATCGTTGTTTTTATATGTAGAAGATGGTTTGCCAATTCGTCCAACGGCAGTTTTTAATCATAATGCGCTTTTAGAAATGAATGATGTATCATTTAACAGAATAGAAGTATTAAAAGGGCCTGCATCTAGTATTTATGGTAGTGAATCTATTGGAGGAAGTTTTAATTTTATCACTAAAAAACCAACTAGAGAATTTTCGGGTAGTTTAGGTTTTCAAATTAATGATTTAGGCTTAACAAAATATGAGTTAGAGTTATCTAAATATGTATCTAAAAAAGTTGGTTTTTATATAGGTACGCAATATATACAACGTAAAAACGGACCTATAGAATATAGTGATTATGAGAAGTTTGCATTCACAATTAAAAATGTAAATCATTTGTCATCTATTTTAAACTGGACAAATTCTGTGAATTTAGTAGATTACAGATCAGATATGACAGGATCTTTGTCTGAGTCTGATTATAGAGGCGGTAACTTCGAAAGTGATCAAACATTTACAGAGCGTGTTGCATTTTCTTTTCGTTTTAAAAGTACCTTAGATATCAATTGGAATGATAAAAATAAAACAACATTTAATTTTGCATATAGAAATAACGATTTAGATCAAAACCCATCCTATCGTGTATCACAAAATAGAGATAGTACTACACGAGAATTAACAGGAACAGGTACCGGAGAAATTAATAGTAATAGTTTTACGAGTTATGTTAATTTAATTCAACATAAAATAGATTTTGATTTTGCAAATTCATCTTTAATCGTTGGTGTTTCTTCAGATTTTTCACCACAAAAATATCAAGCAGAAACGCTTGATGTTGTTGTAGATACAGAAACTGAGAAAAATATAAGTTTTACTTTAAACGAAGGAGATTATATTCTTAATTATGATGCAGATATTTTTAATTACGCAGGTTATTTTCAGTATGAAATAAATCCTACAAAAGCTTTAAAACTTACTGCAGCATTACGTTATGATGGTTTTGAGTATGATTATACCAATTTATCTGCTAATGTTGGCGGACCTAAAGATTCAAAAAATAGGTATAATAACATATCTCCTAAATTAGGAGCTAACTATAATTTTTCTAATAATACAGGAATTTACACAAATTATTCTAATGGGTTTACACCACCGCAAACATCATCATTATATAGAAATAGTTTAGTAGGTGTTGGAGGAGAAGTGTTTGATTTAAAACCAAGTAATTATAATAATTATGAATTAGGAACCTATTTTAAAATAAACACTAAATTAAGAGGAGATATTGCTGTTTATCTGTTAGATGGAGATGATACATTGGTAACTTTAAGAGACGATAATGATAATTTTTTTAATGCTAATGCAGGAAAAACAAGATCTTACGGAATAGAATATGGTTTTAAATACAACCCAATTGAAACCTTAACAATTAGCCATAACGGAACCTATGCAAAGCATAGATATAAAGATTTTTTTACAACTGCAGGTAGTACTTTTTTTGATTTATCTAATACAGATAGAGAAACTGCACCTTCGTTATCTGGAACTTCAAAAATTACTTACAAGCCATATTTTGTAAAAGGTTTATTACTAAACTTAACACATGAATTGGTTGGTAAGTATAATACCAGTTTCGAAAATCAAATAAATAATGGTGATGGTACATTTAGTACGGCAACTTATAACGGGCATAATATTTTTAATTTCATGGTATCTTATGAGTTTGAGCATTTTGAAGTTTGGGGACATGCTTTAAATATTTTTGATAGATTATATTCTGCTAGTGCTAGTTACAATAGGTTTAGTAGCCAAAATAGTTATACTATTGGTAACCCAAGAGCATTTCATTTCGGTCTAAAATATCATTTTTAATAATGATAAAATTATTAAAAAAATAAATATCATTATTCTATTTAAGCGTAATTTAAATTACGCTTAAATAAGGCATTTAAACTTTATATTAAAGATGAAAAATAGAAAATTAAATAAATGGCTTTGGAAATGGCATTTTATTGCAGGATTAATATCGTTACCATTTGTTGTGTTGTTAGCAATTACAGGAGGTGTTTATTTATTTAAAGACAAATATGATGCTCCTAAACAAGTTTATATAAAAAAAGTAAAAGTTGAAGGAGAAATAATTTCGTACACAAAACAATGGGAATTAGCAAAAAAAGCATCACATAAGATGTTAAATACCATGGTAATACCTAGAGAAGCAAATGAAGCAACTACATTTTCTTCAGGGATGTTTAGTCATAAAAATAATATTTATATAAATCCTTATAAAGGAGAAGTAACAGGTACCATTAGTCCTAAAAATTCTAATATGCATGTAGTTAGAAAACTTCATGGTGAACTTCTTTTGGGTAAATTCGGAACTAAAATAGTTGAGTTAATTGCTAGTTGGATGTTTGTGTTAATTATTACAGGAATTTATGTGTTTTGGCCAAATAAAAAAGAAGGAATAAAAGGTTTCTTTAGAATTCGTTTTAAAGAAGGAAAACGAATCTTGTTTAGAGATTTACATACAGTTTTAGGTTTTTGGGTGTCAATTTTATTATTGATGACTTTAGCGGGAGGATTACCTTGGACAGATGTTTTTGGTAGTAATTTTAAAGCGTTACAAGAAGCTACAAATACAGGGTTTCCACTAACGTGGGATTCTAAAACTTTAAAATCAGAAATTAATGGTAAACCAATACCGTTAGATTCTATAGTAAAACTTGCAAAATCTATGAATTTAAAAGGTGAAGTAAGTATTGGGTTGGCCAAGAATAAAAACGGAGTATATAGTATTTATAATTCTACATTTGATTTAGGCGCTCAGAAAAGATTTCATTTAGATCAATACTCAGGGAAAGAGTTAATACACCATACATGGGAAGATGTAGGTGTTTTAATGCGTGGACGAATGTGGTTTATGGCATTTCATCAAGGACAATTTGGGTTATGGAATTGGGCATTAATGTTAGTTGTTGCGGTATTATTAGCCTTTGTTGCTATTGCAGGATTGGTTTCTTATTTAAAACGAAAAGAAACTGGTAAATGGGGAACGCCAAAAGTGCCTGTTTCATTTAAAGTTGGTTATGGTGTTGTATGTATTATAGTAATTTTAGGTATTATACTTCCATTATTTGGAGCAAGTGTTTTGCTAATTCTACTAATAGAGTTTTTAAGAAGTAAAAAACAGAAAAAAATAGTGAAATTTTAATTTTTTAAGCACACAAAATTATTAAGATTTTATGTGCTTAAATTATAATTAATAAAATGAAAAATTGAATAAGCCAGCAAGAATTAGAGAAAATGTTTTAAAAGTATTACAACCTACTAAATAAAAGTATCTTTGCATAAAATTTAGATAAAAAATGTCAACTTTTTCTTCCTTAGGAATCACCAAAGAATATATTCAAGCAATTAAAGAATTAGGAATTTCTGAGCCTTCAGAAATTCAAGAGAAAGCAATTCCAATTTTATTGGAAGCGCCAACAGATTTTATTGGTTTAGCACAAACAGGTACCGGTAAAACTGCTGCTTTTGGTTTGCCCGTATTACACCATATAGATGCTAGCTCAGAGAACATACAAGCGTTAATTTTATCGCCAACAAGAGAGTTGGTGCAGCAAATTAAAAAACAACTGTTTAAATTTACAAAGTTTAGTGAAGATAAAATTTTTGTAGAAGCTGTTTTTGGTGGAGAAAAGATTGACAGACAAATGAACAATCTTAAGAGAACTACACATATTGTAGTAGCAACTCCTGGTAGATTAATAGATTTAATAGAAAGAGGTAGTATAGATGTTAGTCATGTAAAAACAGTTATTTTAGATGAAGCTGATGAAATGCTAAGCATGGGTTTTAAACAAGATTTAAATAGAATCTTAAAGTTTACAACAGAAGGTGATAGAAAAACTTGGTTGTTTTCTGCTACAATGCCAGAAGAAATCAAAAGGATTGTAAAGACCTATATGGATGCTAATGCTCCTAGAGTAGAAATTAATAGAAGCTCTTTAGTAAATGCTAATATTCGTCATCATTATGCAAAAACTACCTTAAAAGAAAAAACAAATGATATTGTTTCTTTCCTAGAGAAAAGGCAAGATCAAAGAGGAATTATTTTCTGTAGAACAAAAGCAGGTGCACAAAACTTAGCAGCTCATTTAATAGAAGAAGGTTTTTCTACCGCAGCTTTAGAAGGAGATATGCAACAAAAAGAACGCGATAAAGTAATGCGTGCTTTTAAGAAAGAAAATTTACAATACTTAGTTTCTACAGATGTTTCTGCACGTGGAATTGATGTTAGTGGTTTAGAATTTGTAATTCATCATCAATTACCAGAACAATTAGAATACTACACACACAGAAGTGGAAGAACTGCAAGAGCAGGAAAAACAGGTGTTTCAATTGCTTTTATTTTGCCTTCAGAAATCACGAGAATTCATGAGATTCAGAAAGAATTAAATATTAAGTTTTCTGAAGTAACCGTATAAAAAAATAATCCGAAGTTTTTTATGAAGAAAGACTTCGGATTTAATTCTACATTTTATAATTAAATTGATATAGATGGAGCTTATTTATGTTTTAGATATATTAGGAACCTTTGCTTTTGCAATTAGTGGCGCTTTAGTAGCTTCTGATAAAAAGTTAGATTTATTTGGAATCTTAATTATTGCATTTGTTACTGCTGTTGGTGGTGGTATGCTACGCGATGTTTTAATAGACGCGCATCCTATAAATTGGATTGGAGATTTAAATTATTTATACACCATTTTTGCAGCCGTTATTTTTACCTTTCTTTTTAAAAGTAAAATTAACTACTTAGGCAAAACAATGTTTTTGTTTGACACCATTGGTATTGGTGTTTTTACTTTATTGGGTTTAAAAAAAGGGTTGTCTTTTAATTTACATCCTATTATTGCTTTAATAATGGGAATGATTTCTGCCGTTTTTGGAGGCGTTTTACGTGATGTTTTAACTAATAGAATTCCATTAATTTTCGAAAAAGAAATTTATGCTTCTGCATGTTTAGCAGGTGGAATTGTATATTTAGTTTTGAGTAAATTTAGCGTTCCAGAAAACATCATGTTTGTAATTTCTGCTTCTGTAGTTGTTATTATTAGAGTAGTTTCAGTGAGGTATCAATTAGAATTGCCAAGAATTAAAAATGATTTATTTACGATAAGGAAAAGATGAAACCATTAGTATTTGTTAATTTTGAAGATTTTAAGCAGATAAAAGGACAACAATTACCTGTTGGAGATTGGTATACAATTACCCAACAAATGATTAACGATTTTGCAAATGCTACTTTAGATAAACAATGGATTCATGTTAATAAAAAACGAGCAGCTAAAGAGAGTCCTTTTAAAACTACTATAGCACATGGTTTTATGTCTGTTGCCATGATTTCTAAATTATTAGAAGATTCTTTTTCTATAAAAAGTATTAAAATGGGCCTAAATTACGGGTTAAATAAAGTCCGTTTTCCAAACCCTGTTGTTGTAAATAGTCAATTAAGAATGCTTGCTGTTGTTAAAGACATTGAAGAAATGGCTAACAACGGAATTAAAGTAACCTTTTCTTGTACCATAGAAATTAAAGGTCAAGAAAAACCTGCTTGTGTTGCAGAGTTTCTTGCTGCTTTTTTTGAGTAATAAGAAACGAAATAAAAAGTAGCTTTCTTTCTGTGTTAACAGAGTAGAGCGTTTATAAACTACGTTAAAATTCCATCATCTGCACATTTTTTAGAAAACCAAAATAAAAATACAGAGAACAATGGAATTATTATTAACATAGCATACTCTAAATACCCGTACCATACTTTACCGTGTTTGTGTATGAAAAGTTGCGGTTTTGTGTGCGAGGATTTTCCGAAGGAAAATCAGACGTAACAAAATTGTAACTGACTTTGTTTAAGCACTAATTCAGCAATTTTTTATACACGATGTTGTGTGCAGTTTTTATATTATTAGTTTCCTTTTTCGTAATAAATTCTCAATCAGTGGTTTTGTGTATTTTTCCGCTGGATCAATATTTTTCGCATCTTCCTTCCGATAATATTCTCCAGAATCAAATGCGTTGAAACATTCCCACGAAATATCAGATAATTTAAAATTTTTGAAATAGTATTCATTCGATGTCCAAAAAGAATAAATATTATTCATTATATAATTTCCATCTTTAAATTCCATTTCTCCATTCCAATATTTTAAGGCTGTTTTAATCGATAATTTTTCGACAAGTTCAGTTGGAAATTCTTTAGGATTATTTAGAATTTCAGTTACTTGATTTCCGCTCAAATGGACTTTGGATAATCCGTTTAGTATTACTTCAATATTTGGATTCAATTCAGACATTTTTTCTTAAATCACCATTTTTTGGATTACACAAATTCATTTCTCAAAATGCACACAACTGGGTTTATAAATAGGTTATATGTAGTTTGTATTATAACCGCAATTAATCCTATTAGAAAAAATGTTTTGGCTAATTTTTTTTTAAAGAACAATAAAATACAAGCAATTACTGACGAAAAAACAGCAATAGCAAAAGCAGCCATTACCCAAGAAGGAACATTAAAAATAATGTCTAATTGTTCTTTAGAATACATCGATTTAAAACGTTCCGTTTGATAAGCTTGGTTTAAATAACCATCTACACCCATCGCATTCCAAAGGAATCCAATAATAGCAATTATCCAAAAAGCAATACTTGGTTTGTTTGGGTTTTTTGACATGTGGTTGTTTTTTATTGAAATTCAATTTACTAAAAGTACAATAAAAATAGGTAAAGTGTTTCTATATAAGATTTTATTCATTAATAGAAATAACGGTAGCTTTAAATAAACTTGCTTTAGTTTTAAAGAAAGTGTTTTCTAAATCGATTGCTTTTAGTTTGGCTTCAATTAATTTAACTTCACGATAATTAACTAAAAATAAAGAGCTTTCTCCTAAGAAAAATTTACGATCTTCTGCTTTTAGCATCGTTCCGTAATCGCGAACAATATCTGTAGTTAAGCTATTTTGTAAAACATAAGAACTTAATTCTTGCAGAATAGCATTTACTTTATTTTTTATGGCAACTTTAGCTACTTCGTTTTCAAATTTTTTGTCTTGCAATTTAATTTTAGAGAGTTTAAAATCTCCACGTTCTTTTCTTAAAAATAAAGGAACTTTAAAATTAATTCCTGCTTTATAATTTTGTGTATTTAGAGAATTTATTTGATTACCGTTTTCTGTAAGAAAGTTATACTGAACATCTAATTTAGGAAGTAAGTTATTTAATTTTAAATTTTTATCAATACTTAAACTCTTTATTTTATATGCTAATGATTTAATTTTAGGGTGTTTATCAATGTTAAAATTTGCATTATTAAACAATGCAATATTAAAAGTAGTGTCTACATTATTAACAGTATGTATATCTGGAATAATATTGTCTTGTAATTCTATTGGAGTGTTATCATTCAACCATAAATAATTAGACAATTCTAAAGAAGACTTTACCAATTTAATTCTAGCTTTTTCTAGATTTAATTTTCTGCTTTTTAATGTAATTCCGGCTTCTGTGGTATCTATAGCAGGTTTTTCTCCTTCTAAAAAGGCTCTTTTTGTAGCTTTAAAACGGATTTCTGCATTTGTTAAAAACTCTTTATAAACGCTATTTTGATGATATGTTTTTAGCCAATTAAAATAAGACAAGGCAGCGTTGTATAATATTTCATTCACTAAAATTTGCTGATCTTCTTTTGCTTGATTTAAAAAGAATTTTGCTTGTTTTAAAGAAGCCATTCTTGTGTTAATTAAAAGACCTTTTAATAAGGATACAGAAACTCCGGCACTATACAAACCATCTTCTGGAACTGTATTTTCTGGGTTTAAATAATAACCATCATTATTCTCTAAATTTGCTTTAAATTCAATTCCGTAATAAGTAGGTATTTTAAAAGCAGCGTTTAATTTATTGTAATATTCTTTTTCTTTAAATTGTTTTTTATTAAAATCTACTTCAATTTTAGGGTCAAAAGCACCTCTAGCTTTTAGTAATTTAGCTTCACTTTCATTGATAACAAGATTTGCTTGTTTTACAATAGGGTGATAGTTTTTTACATAACTTAAGAATTCTGAAAGTGTCATTACAGACGCCACTTTTTCTTGTGCAAAATATCCAGATGTAGATAATAGAAGGAATATTAAAATATATTTTTTCATATTAATGTCTCAATAAATAAATTGAAATTATTTTTTCTTTGTGTCACTTTTTGATCCTTCTGGTTGATAATAGTTAGGAGGGAAGCTGTTAAGTTGTCTCCAAATTTCAAAATAAATGGGTACATCTTCTAAAAGTGCAATTGTTCTAGCTCCAGACCCCACTCTAATACCTTCTGGCCAATTATAATCTGTAGTATCTGGTGCAATTAAAACCCTGTATTTACCATTAGTACTAATAAAGTTTTCGATAGCAATTACTTTTGCACCATACGTTCCGTAAGAAGCGTTAGGCCAACCACTAAAAACAATTGCAGGCCAGCCATCAAATTGAACACGCATTTTTTCACCAATATGCAATAATGGTAAATCAATAGGTCTTACAAAAGTTTCTACAGCCAAATCATATTTTTCTGGCATAATACCAACCAAATCATCTCCAGCTTTAAAAGTACCACCAATTCCGCCTTTTATGGCTTTATTTATAAAACCATTTTGTGGAGCAGTAATAAACAATAAGCTATTTCTAACACTATAATTACTTCTGCTATTTTCTAATTTAGATACTTGTGCTTTTGCATCAAAACCACTAGATTGTGCTGTATACATATCACTTTGTGATTTAGAAATTTTATCGGTGTATGAAGCGTTTATTCTAGAAAGTTCTAATTGTGCATTTAAAATATTATTTCTACTTGCTAAAAGTTTATTTTCTTGAGAAATTAGTTTTGCCTGTGTAGCTTGTAGTTTTAATCTTTTTTCTTCTACATCTTTTACAGCTTTTAAGCCTTCGGTTTGTAGGGTTAGCGTACGATTGTACTGTTTTTCGGCAATTAAAGTATTTGTTTTAGCAGCTTCAAAATCAATGCTATCACTTTTTACTTTTAATTTAGATTGTAGTAATTTATTTTTTGTTTGTTCTATTTTTAAACGTTGTTCTTGTTTTAAAGCATTTACTTGTCTATTTAAAGCAGCTACTTTTCCTTGATATGCGGTTACCGAAGAAGATTTTGCGTTAATTTGATCACTAGTTCTTTCAATTAATCGATTATCAAAATAATCACTTTTTACTTCAGAAATTCTTAAAATGGTATCTCCTTTTTTAACAAAATCACCTTCTGTTACAAACCATTCTTCAATTCTACCAGGAATTTGAGATTGAATAGTTTGTGGTCTTTGGTTAGGTGTTAAAGTAGTTACCAAACCTTGGCCAGTTATATTTTGTGTCCAAGGTAAAAAGAGTGCTATAAAACCGATAATAGCAAATGCTAAAAGAAATTTATTAAAAGCTTTGTAATACTCTTTTGTAAAAATATTTTTGCCCGATTTAAATTCTTTTAAATCAACAGTTTTGTGTAATTGGTTGTTAGATATGTTTAACATTGCTACTTATTTTATTGATTTAATTTCACCTTTTTCTAATGTAATAATTTCGTTACATTTAGTTCTCCAACTTTTTTTACTACTAACTACAATTAATGCCCAAGGTCTTTTAAGATCTGTTAAATAATTAATGATGCGAACAGTTTCTTCTAAATTAAATTGATCTAAAGGATCTTCTAAAATCATTATTTTAGGTTGCTTAATAATAGCTCTTGCTAAAATTAATTTTTTTGCAATGGTAAATGACATTTGCCTACCTTCTGGATATAAAACAGTTTCTAAGCCTTTAGGCTGTTCTTTTAAAAATTGCGTTAAACCTACTGTTTCTAAAGCTTCGTATATAATTTCATCTTTAACCTCTTTGTTACCAAAAACTAAATTGTTTTTAATACTGCCTTCAAAAGGAGTTTCGTCTGATAAAGATAAACCTAATTGCGATCTATAATGATTTAAATGGAGGCTACTTAATGATAAATTATTGATATAAATATTACCAGAAATTGGTTCTATAACTCCAGATATTAAGCGTAATAAAGTAGATTTACCAGCACCACTTTCTCCCATTACTAAAATTCTACTTTTAGGTTTTAAGGTTAAAGAAATATTTTTAATAATGTGTTTTTCTCTATTTTCTACACCATAAGAAACACCATCTAACTCTACTGTTAGGCCTTCTTTAAATAAAGGTCTTTCTCCTTCTTGTGCTTCTAATTCTTTGTCTACAACTTGTCCTATTTTTTCTATTGATGTAAGCACGTCGTAAAAAGACTCTAAACCTATAATTAGTTTTTCTACAGACTGAATAACCAAAAGAATAATAATTTCTGCAGCCACAAATTGCCCAATATTCATTTCTTGATTTAACACTAAAGCGCCACCAATTAGTAATAAACTGGCCGTTACAATTACTTTAAAACCAATCATTTGAATAAATTGTAGCATCAGTATTTTAAAATGGTTTTCTCTTGCTTCTAAATATTTATCGACCAAATCATCATTTTTTTGAAGTGCTAAATTGGTATTACCAGACAATTTAAAACTGACTACCGTTCTTGCTACTTCCTGTATCCAATGAGCTACTTTGTATTTTTTTTTAGATTCTATTAAGCTGGTTTCTAGCCCTTTTTGAGCGGTGAATTTAAATACGATATAAATTAAAAGTAATAATAGAATACCAAAAACAATAAAAAAGGCATGGTAAAAAGATAACAAAATCAACGCAAAAATAATTTGTAACAATGCCGTTGGTATATCAATTAATATTTTTGATAATCCTTTTTGTATGGTTAAAGTATCAAAAAAACGATTGGCCAATTCTGGAGGATAATTATCTCGCAGTTCATTCATCTTTATTTTAGGAAAACGATAGCTCAATTCAAAAGAAGCTCTCGTAAAAATTCTTTGTTGTATCGTTTCTATAATTCTTAACTGCATTAATTGCAATGCACCAGAAAAAACAACACCAATAGTTACCAAAATTACTAAAACAATCCAAGAAGTAGAAATTTGTGCTCCTTGTATTAAATTAATAATTGCCTGTATACCTAAGGGAAGAGAGAGGGCTACAAGACCACCAAAAATGGCATAGTAAAATATTTGAAAGATATCTTTTCTTTCTAATTTTAATACACCAACAAATCTTTGCCAAGGAGTTAATTGTTTGTTTTCCATATTTATTTGATTGTATTTTTAACTAAATGTATAAAAAAATTAGTAGGTGTATCTTTTGTTTCACTATTTGTTATCAAAGGAAAATGTTCTTTAAGATAATGTTGATGTAAACTACCTTCTATAAGTGTACTTGCCAAACTTAATGCAAAAGGATACTTTTTATTTACATCCAATATCATAGTACTAATTCTGGTAATTATTCTTTTGTAAACCTCAAAATATCCATCTTTGTTATCCGCATCTACTTCTTTTGTTAAAAAGGATTTTGAGCTTTCATTTATTATGATTTTATGCAAAAGTGATTTATTTATATGTATAAAATTATCATCTTCTTTAACTGTGCTAGTTACTACCTCTATCGCTTTTACTAGTTTTTCATTGGCATTAGAAATACTAAAAGTTTCAATAACTAATTGATACTCTAACCAAGCCCAATACCAGGATGATAGGTATAAAAGTAGTTTATATTTGCTTTCAAAATATCTATAAATAGAACTTTCATTAGATCCAATTTTTGTTCCTAATTTTTTAAATGTAAAAGCTTCAAATCCAATTTCATTAATCAATAGAATACTATGCTCTATAATTTTTTTTCCTAAAACGGAAGTTTCAGGATCTTTGATAAATATTTTATCTGGGACAGAAATTTTTAAAACAGATAATAAGTTCTTCATAATTTATTGATTATATCGCAAATATAATAGTAATACTATCACTAAAGTATGTTTTACTATTTATTTATATTTTTTTAACATCTAACAACTTAAATATACTTCATAAAAAAACCTTCCGTAAAAACGGAAGGCCAACATTAAACACGCTACTAAAAAAAGTTTCTTATGCTTATTTTAGTTCTTATATAAAAATACTGCAGAAGCAGCTGCTAAATCGCTATTATAAACAGGAGTTAAGTTTCCACCATTATTAATAGTATTAAAAGCAAGAATTCTTCCTCCGCCATTACCTGCTTCAGCAATAAAAACGGTCTTAGTTTCTCCATCATAAGCAACATCTACAGGATTTCCCATTAATGTATTTGTACCAGAAACTCTTGTTTGTTCTGTAATTGCTAAAGTATTTCCGTTTGTAGTAGCGGTAAATTTACGGGTAAAGTTTTCTATTATTTGAAAACCACCATCATCTTGTCCGTTAGTAGCATCTCCAATATCTGTTAAAATCATGGTGTCTGTAGAAAGATCGTATGTTATTCCATGTGTTCTTACAATTCCTTCTATGGCAATTTGTTTTGTAGCATCTACGGTTGTTGTAGAAGTGTTGTTTAAAAAATTAGTAAATACAGCTAATTCACTTGTAGTATCTACAATTGCATAAAGATCATTGCCTATAAATGTAATACCCCAAAGTTTAAAATTTGTTGTAATGGTGTTTCTTAAAGTAAACTGATTTCCACTTTTAGTATAGATAAAAAGTTTACCATCTTTTGTATTTGCATTACCATCTGCATCTGCATTATCTGCTACTACATAGAAATCACCATTTACAGCCAATTCTCTAGGGCTTGTCATATCTAAACTTCCAACTATATTCGCAGTTACAGTTGTAGATAATATAGGTGTGTTTGTAGTAATACCTGTATAACCTTCTACACCAAATGTAGTTCTAGAAGATTGTACAATTAAATCTTCATCTCCATTGTAATATATTCCGTCTGCTGCTGTGGTAGAAGTTGTTAATGTAGATTTAGTTACGGCGTTCAGGTTGTTTACATTATAAATATTTACATTTCCATCAGAATTATTTGATGTAAATAAAAGATTGGTGCTTACTAAAGCTGTAATTTCATTGTCGTTGTTAGTGCAAGATGATAAGCTAATTGCTGCTGCACATATAATTGCAAAGGTTTTTATTGTTTTCATAATTTAATAGATTTTAGTTTTCAGATATATATACGTAGAAGAGTTACAGTTGGTTTTATTAAAACCATTTTTTTTTATTTTTTTAAGATTTAATAAATAATTGTTTCTTAAATGTCTAACTATTTTGAAAACTTTTAAATTTGTCGTATCTTTGCGCCATTAAGAAAAAATACACTCCTCTAAATACACTAGTTAGCGTTAGTTTGATTTCGAATTTCCAGTTAGGTATTTTATCTTTTCAAAAATATTAATTTAAAAAAACTCTTATATTTTTAATGGCAAAATCGCAGCAGACCTTTAGTAAAAGTGAAAAAGAAAAAAAACGTTTAAAAAAACGTCAAGACAAGCAAAAGAAAATGGACGCTAGAAAAGCGAACAAAGAAGAAAATGGATCAACAGGTATCCAATTTGCTTATGTAGATCATAATGGAAACTTAACAGATACTCCACCAGATCCAGATTTAAAAGTAGAATATGAATTGGAAGATATTCAGATTTCAGTAACCAAAAAAGAAGATTTACCAGAAGAAGATCCTGTTAGAAAAGGAAAAGTTTCTTTCTTTGATTCATCTAAAGGTTTTGGGTTTATTATAGACTTAGAAAATAACGAAAAATATTTTACACACGTAAGTGGTTTAATAGATGAAATTGCAGAAAACGATAAAGTTTCTTTCGAATTAGAAAGAGGTATGCGTGGTATGAATGCAGTTAAAGTTAAAAAAGTTTAATACTTTATTTATTTTACACTATAAAAAAAAATCCTTCTAGATAGAAGGATTTTTTTTATATCATTGTTTTACAGCTTACTCTAAAAGATGTTGATGAAGAGCAAAATTGATACTTACAATAAAATAGCAGAATATAACGACATTAAAATTGAAGAATTTGATGTTACAAAGCGGTATACTAAACCGCATAAGCACAATAAATATTTAGAAATTGTCTACTTTATAAAAGGAGCAGGTTTTCATCATGTAGATTTAAAGAGTTATAAAATAAAACCATCAACGGTTTTTGTTATTAAAAAAGAGGAAGTACATCATTGGGAAATTACAACCCAACCCAAAGGCTATGTAATCATTATAAAAGAAACTTTTTTAGAAAAAACCTTAGATAAGTTTATCAATCATCAGTTATTAAAATTACAGCATACATCAAAAATAAAAACTACTAAAAAAGATGCTTCATTAAAAGCACTTTTTAAATCATTGGCCTGGGAAAAGCAGCAAGAAAATGTAAATAGAGAAGCGGTAGAAGGCGGATTAAAAGCATTGTTTTCTAAGTTAGTAGCGTATGCACATTTAAAAAAAGTAGAGAGTACAGATGTGGTTTTGCTTTTTACAGATCTTTTGTCTCGCACGCTAAAAAATAATGTCAATTTTTATGCAGAAGCTTTAAATACAACTCCTCAGAACTTAAATGCAATTTGTAGAAAAGAATATGGTAAATCTGCATCAGATATAATTGCAGATCATATCATAAAAGAAGTTAAAAGACGTTTGTTATATACAAATGAGTCTATTAGTGATGTTGCGTATAGTTTAGGCTTTAAAGATTCTTCTCATTTTACAAAATATTTTAAGCGCTACACAGGTGAAACTCCCAAACAATTTAAGAAACCAAAGAAAATTATTTAGACCATAAAATTTTCAAATAGACCATTTTAAAACAATACACTAAAGTACTTTTGCTAGAAAGTATGAAAGATGTTATTTTGCAGGCTTTTACTATGGATAAAAATGAAACCCATGAAACCTTATTTGTTTATTTAGTCTAACCACTTCATAATATAATTAAACCAAATTATAACTTAGATAAAACCAATTTCAATGAAATTTAAAAAATGTGTATTTTTAGTACTTGCGCTTATTGCAAGTCAGGTTGCTACTGCTCAATTAACTGGTAAAATAACAGATTCAGAAGACAATTCTCCGTTAGAATATGCTACGTTAGCGTTGTATAATTCAGGCAATAAAATTTTAGTAACAGGTGTTGTTACTAATTTAGAGGGTTTATTTTCTATAGAAAATGTTAAGCCAGGAAACTATTATTTAGAGGCTTCTTTTATTGGTTATCAAATTAAAACTGTTAAGCCGGTTGTAATCAATAAAAAAGGTGAGAGAAAAAATGTAGGAACTATATCGCTAATTTTAGGGACTGGTAACCAATTGAATGAAGTTGTTGTAAAGTCCGAAAGAAGTGCCGTTGTACATAAAATAGACCGACAAGTTTTTGATACTAAAAAATACCAAAGCACAGTAGGAGGAAATGCGGTAGATGTGGTTAAAAACTTACCTTCTATTACTGTAGATGGTTTAGGAGATATTAGTGTAAGAGGTAGTAAAGGTTTTACGGTTTTAATCAACGGAAAACCAACGCAAGGTGATGCAAGTACTATTTTAGCGCAATTGCCAGCAAATGCTTTAGAAAGTGTAGAGTTAATTACAGCGCCTTCTGCAAAGTACGATCCGGAAGGAAAGGGAGGTATCTTAAACATCATCACTAAAAAAAGGGCTATCAACGGAACGTTTGCGCAAGTAAATGTTCGTGGTGGATTTCCTTCGATAGAAGAATATGATACAAAAGTAGCGGCAAAGAGATACGGAATTGATGCTACTGTAAATAAAAGAACAGATAATTGGAATATTTCTGTGGGTGCTAGTTACCAAAGAAATGATAAAACGGGTAGAAGAGAAGGAGATATGTATATTGTGAATACTCCTGAAAATAAAACTACTTTTTTACCTTCGGATGGTGAGCGAAGTTTTGATGAAGTTACTTATAACGGACGTTTTAATGTAGATTATACTCCAAATAAAGCGGATAGTTATTCGATTGGTCTTTTTGCTGGAAAACGTACCAAAGATCGTTTGGCAGATATTATTTATACAGATAATCATGCTATTTCTCCTATCGGAAGTGACAATCGTTTGTATACTTTTTCATATTACAACCATAACTTAAGAACTAGAAAAGGAGATTTTGCTTTGGGTAGTTTTGATTATGCGCATCAATTTGATAATGCATCTAAGCTTTCTGCATCAATTTTATATGAATATACTTTTTTAGGCGGTCCAACAGAGAATGACAATTTAGGGCATCCTAATAATAATATCGTTTATCAGAGAGAATATAATACCAATGATAATCCTTTATACGGAACACGTTTTAACCTAGATTACCAATGGAAACCTTTTTCTTTTGGAACTTTAGAAACAGGATATCAATATAGAGATTTAGACCATACAGGTACGTTTGAGTATTTTAGAAACGAAAATTTAGTTTCAAAATTTACAGAAGATGATTTAGTTCCTGAATTTTCTAGTGATGTTAGTTTAAAAAGAACCATTCATTCTGGGTATGCGCAAGTAACTGGTTCTAAAAGTAAATGGGATTATGCAGCCGGAGTTCGTTTAGAGTTTATGGATAGAGTGTATAAAGAGGCTTTAAGAAGTGAGGCTAACGAGAATGTTTATAATTACGATTTTGTAAAGTTATTTCCTTCTGCATCTTTACAATATAAAATTAACGATAAAACGAATATAAAAACGGCTTATAGTAAAAGGGTAGAAAGAACTACTACTTTTAAGATGAATAGTTTTGCAGAACGTGAGCATTCTGAAGTTTTTGAACAAGGAGACAATGAGTTGTTACCAGAGTTTATCGATTTAGTAGAATTAGGAATTACTAAAAAATTAAAAGGAGGGAACGCTGTGTATGCAACGGCTTATTTTAGGCATGTAGATAACGTTATTAATCGTGTAAATACGTTGGCTTATGAGAAAAGTGGCGCAATTATAGATAGCGTTATTAATAGAGTATATTCTAATGTTGGTAAAAGTAATGCTGTAGGTTTAGAGGTTGGAGCAACGATTAAACCAACCGAAAACTGGACGAACTCTTTAGGAGTAAATGTATATAATTATGCCATTGATGGTGTGTTAAACTTTAACCATAGAGACGGAATTGATAGAAGTTATGATATAGACTCTAAGTCTACCATTTATTCTTTTAACTTAAACTCTACGTATAATTTTGGGGAGAATGCGTCTTTACAATTTACCTTTAACTACTTGTCTGATAGAAATACAGCAATGGGTGAAGATTCTCGTTTTTACTCGCCAAACTTAACGTTTAGAAAAAAGTTTATGGACGATAGGTTAACAGCAACTTTGCAATGGCAAAATATGGATATGGGCTTGTTAAACACCAATGAGCAACGTATAACAACCTCGGGAGCTAATTTTTATACCACTACAAACTACAAGTATGAGGTAGATATGGTTTCTTTAAATTTATCATATACGTTTAATGCTGCTAAAAATAAATCGAAATTTATTGATAGTGAATTTGGTAAGAAAGAGTTTTAGAAAAGACTTTTGACATTTTTTTTTTGATGTAAGACTAAAAAATGACGTAAAAGATAAAAATAAAAAAGGATAATTAATTTTTTAAATTAATTATCCTTTTTTGTCTTATAATTGAATATTACAATTTGTCATAAAGTCCTAAGTCATTTTTAAGAATTATAAAACTCCATACTTTCAATAATCAATTCTTCTGGTACTTTACAGTCTATTTTATAATCTTGATAATCGTTTAGTAAAACAAAGTTTACTTGTCCGTTTACATTTTTCTTATCATGCTTTAGCATTTCCATAATAGCAGCAAAGTCTTCTTTTAAAAGATTCGTTTTATTATAAATTGATAAAACAACGTCTTTTACTTCGCTTACTTTTTCGGTTGGAAAACCTATTAATTTAGAAGACATAAAACACTCGCAAACCATTCCAATAGCAATTGCTTCTCCGTGTGTTAGGTTTTCTTTGTCTTCAGACTCTAAGTAAAAAGACTCAATAGCGTGCCCTAATGTATGTCCGAAATTTAAAATTTTTCGTAAGCTTTGTTCTTTAGGATCTTGTAAAACTACTTCGTTTTTTATAGCTATAGATCTATGGATTAAGTCGCTTATAACTAATTTTTTATTGTCTTTAATCTCTTTAAATAGTTTAAGATCGTATGTAATTCCGTATTTAAGTATTTCTGCGGTACCAGATTTAATTTCTCTTTCAGAAACAGTGGTTAAATAATCTGTATCTACAATTACCATTTCTGGGTTTGCAAACAATCCAATCTGATTTTTTAACACGCCTAAATCTACTCCTGTTTTTCCTCCAACAGAAGCATCTACCATAGATAATAATGTGGTTGGTATGTTTACAAAGTCAATTCCGCGTTTAAAACAAGAAGCAACAAAACCACCTAAATCTGTAATTACGCCACCACCTAAAGTAATAATTAAACTTTTTCTATCTCCACCTAATTCGGTAATTGCATTCCAAACCCCAACACAAGTTTCTAAGTTTTTATTAATTTCTCCAGACTCAATTTCTATGACTTCAATACGCTTGTCGGTCTCTAAATTGGGTATAAATTTAGGATAACAATGCTCAAACGTATTCTCATCAACCAAAATAAAGAGTGTAGAGTAGTTATTAAGCGCAATTAAATTAGAAAGTTCTTGGTATGCTTTGTTCTGAAAATGAACAGGATATGTTACTGCTTGAATAGTTTTCATTGCTAAATTATTAAGTGTGCAAATTAAAAATAAAATATTCAATTATTACCATTCTATAGTTATATTTGTTTTTACTAAAACGATATAGTATGAAACTTTTTGATAATACAGAAGTTGCTTTTGCTTTAAAATCAGATTCTCAATTAGAACGCGCTTATTTTTTGTTTAAGATGATACAAAACGAACCAATGGTAAGAATTGGTAGTGCGGTAACTAATTTTGCGTTAAAAGTTCATTTACCGGTAGAAGGGCTTATACGATCTACGGTTTTCGATCATTTTTGTGGAGGTGTAACAGAAGACGATTGTATGCCTATTATAGATAATATGTATGCAAACGGAAACGTACACAGTGTTTTAGATTATTCTGTAGAAGGGCAAGACAAAGAAGTTAGTTTTGATGGCGCTTTAGAAAAAATTTTAAAAATTCTTAATTTTTGTGAAGAAAAGAAATCCATTCCTTATGCGGTTTTTAAGCCCTCTGGTTTTGGTCGTTTTGCATTGTTTCAAAAAATATCCGAAGAAAAAGAGTTAACAACAGAAGAAAAAGAAGAGTGGAATAGAGTAGTAGCACGTTTTCATAAAGTATGTAAATTGGCTGCTAAAAAAGATGTTCCTTTATTAATTGATGCAGAAGAAAGTTGGATGCAAAAAGCTGCTGACGAGTTAATTGAAGAATTAATGGAAATCTATAATAAAGACAAAGCAATTGTTTTTAATACATTACAAATGTACAAACACGACAGAATGGAATATCTAAAAGAGTTGCATGGGAAAGCAAAAGAGAAAGGGTTTTATATAGGAATGAAAGTTGTTAGAGGTGCTTATATGGAAAAAGAACGAGAAAGAGCCGAAGAAAAAGGCTATCCATCACCAATTTGTAAAGACAAACAAGCTACAGATATCAATTATGATACTTGTATAAAATACATGATGGCGCATCCAAAGATGGCTTTATTTGCAGGTACTCATAATGAAGAAAGCTCTTATTTGTTAATGGATTTAGCCAAAAAACACGGAATTAAAAAAAATGATAATCGTCTTTGGTTTGGACAGTTATTTGGTATGAGCGATCATATTAGTTACAATTTAGCAAACCAAGGTTATAACGTAGCAAAGTACCTTCCTTTTGGTCCTGTAAGAGATGTAATGCCTTATTTAATTAGAAGAGCAGAAGAAAATACTTCAGTATCAGGACAAACAAGTAGAGAGTTGAATCTTTTAGATACAGAAAGGAAGAGAAGAAAATTATAATGACAAGTTTAGAAGAAATAAAATTATTAGTTTATCGAAATAAACTAAGACTTGAGCAAGAATTAAGGCAAAGTAAAGAAGCTGTTTATTTAATAAAGAAATCTACACATGCTAATTTAACTGAAGAAGAAAAAGATAAAATTAAAATTCAGTTATTAGATATTTGCAAGGCAATACCAGCATTGGCGGTATTTTTATTACCTGGAGGTGCTTTGTTATTACCGCTTTTAATAAAACTAATTCCAGATATTCTACCATCTGCATTTAAAGATGATTTGCCAAATGATAAAAAACAGGCTTAATTATAGTGGGTTTATAAAATCTTTTAGAATTAAAGCTTAAAACTTCTTTTATATTTAAATAATACAATACATTTGTAAAGTAAACTTTAGGAGTAGCTATTAAATTAGTTTGAGAAAAATCCTTAGAACCTGATTTGGTTAATACCAACGTAGGAAAAAGTTGCTTAGATTTAGTTATACAAAACTACCTCTCTACGGTTTACAGTAAATATTTTAAAAATATGATTACTATAAAAGTAAACCAAGAAAATCATCAATTTTCAGAAACTTTAGCGTTAGCAGAATTAATTCGTTTTTTAGAAATAAAAACGAACGGAATTGCTGTTGCTATAAATGGCAGTGTAGTTAAAAAAAGCGATTGGTCTTTACGGTTACTTCAAAATAGTGATGAAGTTTTAATTATTAAATCCACACAAGGAGGTTAATAGTTAAACATTAAAAAAACAAACTATTTAATTGATCTAACTATAATTATGAAGAGCAAAGACACCGCACCAAAGCAAGACGGAATTACAAGACATCCGTTTCCTAATTCTACAAAAGTGTATGTATCAGGTAAAATTCATCCACAGATTAAAGTCGCAATGCGAGAAATCGCATTGAGTGATACGACAGATTCTATGACGAAAAAGAAAACGCCAAACGAACCTGTTACTGTTTATGATACTTCTGGGCCTTACACAGATCCAAACAAAGAAATTAATATTCATGCTGGGATAGAAAGAATCCGTGAACAATGGATTCTAGACAGAAGAAACGTAGAACAATTAGATGGCTTTTCTTCTGAATATTGCAACGAGCGTTTAAACGATAAAAGTTTAGATCACATGCGTTTTGCCTTATTAAAGAAACCTTTAAGAGCAAAAAAAGGCCAAAACGTTACGCAATTACATTACGCAAAACAAGGTATGATTACTCCAGAAATGGAATACATTGCCATTCGAGAAAACCAACGAATAGATGAAATGACAGAGATTAGAAAGCAGCACAAAGGCGAGCACTTTGGCGCTTCTATTCCAGATAAAATTACGGCCGAATTTGTACGTTCAGAAGTCGCAAGAGGTCGTGCGGTAATTCCTTCAAATATCAATCACCCAGAAGCAGAACCTATGATTTTAGGTAGAAACTTCTTGGTTAAGATCAATGCAAACATTGGTAATTCTGCCGTAACATCTTCTATAGAAGAAGAAGTAGAAAAAGCAGTTTGGGCGTGTCGTTGGGGAGCAGATAATATTATGGATTTATCTACCGGAGAAAACATTCATGAAACGCGTGAGTGGATTGTTCGTAATTCTCCAGTACCAATTGGTACCGTGCCAATTTACCAAGCTTTAGAAAAAGTAAACGGAGTTGCAGAAGACTTAACGTGGGAGATTTTTAAAGATACCTTAATTGAGCAAGCAGAACAAGGTGTCGATTATTTTACCATTCACGCGGGTGTTTTGTTACGTTACGTACCAATGACTGCAAAACGTGTTACAGGTATTGTTTCTCGTGGCGGTTCTATCATGGCAAAATGGTGTTTAGCGCATCATAAAGAAAGCTTTTTGTACACACATTTCGAAGATATTTGTGAGATTTTAAAACAATACGATGTTGCTTTTTCTTTAGGTGATGGTTTACGTCCGGGTTCTGTAGCAGATGCAAATGACGAAGCGCAGTTTGCCGAATTAGAAACTTTGGGCGAGTTAACTCAGATTGCTCGTAAGCACGAAGTACAGTGTTTTATAGAAGGTCCAGGTCATGTGCCAATGCACATGATTAAAGAAAATATGGAAAAGCAAATTGAGGTTTGTGATGAAGCTCCTTTTTATACGTTAGGTCCTTTAACCACAGACATTGCACCAGGTTACGATCATATTACATCAGGAATTGGAGCGGCTATGATTGGTTGGTTTGGTTGCGCAATGTTGTGTTATGTTACGCCAAAAGAACATTTAGGTTTGCCAAACAAAGAAGACGTTCGTGTGGGTGTTGTTACTTATAAATTGGCAGCACATGCAGCAGATTTGGCAAAAGGGCATCCAGGTTCTCAGCATAGAGACAACGCCTTAAGTATGGCGCGTTTTGAGTTCCGTTGGCACGATCAGTTCAATTTAGGACTAGATCCAGAACGTGCTTTAGAATACCACGATGAGACGTTACCTGCCGATGGCGCAAAGGTTGCTCATTTTTGTTCTATGTGCGGACCGAAATTCTGTTCTATGAAAATATCGCAAGAAGTGCGTGATTTTGCTGCTGAGAACGACATTGTAGATAATGAAGTAATTGCAAAAGGCTTCGAAGAAAAATCGAAAGAATTTAAAGAAAAAGGATCGGAAGTGTATTTATAATATAATTAGGAAGTTCCCACGCTTAGAAAAAAAGCGTGGTCGGGCTTTCCGTTATATCTTTTGCTTGTTCTCGATACAAATTTATTCCGTTGCACTGCATAAATTCACTCGAACTGACAGCAAAAGGATGCCACTGCAATCCCTAACTCAACCAACAGATACGTCATTAGAAGAAGTTTAAAATTAGCGTCATTACGAGGAGGTACGACGAAGTAATCTTATCTTTTAAAATCAAAACTAAAAACACCATGATAGTTCTTATTGCACCAGAAAAAGATATTCCGAATGAAATTGACATACTAAGCCAGTTGTTCGAACATGGTTTGCGTTTTTATCATTTTAGAAAACCCGAGAAAAACTACGAAGAGCACGTTGCATATTTAAATCAAATAGATAAAGAATACCACAACAGAATTGTAGTACATTATCATCATGAGTTAATAAATGAATTCAATTTAAAAGGGATTCATTTTCAAGAACAAAAACGCATAGATCATATCGATAATCCTAGTGAGTATTTTAAAAATTTAAATATGTATGGTAAAACAATTAGTTCTTCCTTTCATGAACCAAAGGTTTTAGAAGATTGTTATTTCGAGTTCGATTATCATTTATTAAGTCCGGTTTTTTCATCGATTTCTAAAGAAGGATACGAAGGCAAAGGTTTTGATGTAAACGATATCAATAAAACCATTGTTGGCATGGGCGGAATTAATTCTGAAACCATAGCAGAAACTTTAGAGTTAGGTTTTAAAGGAATTGGTGTACTAGGTGGAGTTTGGAATGCAGAAAACCCCGTAGAAAGTTTTAAAAGTATAAAAGAGAAGTTTTACTCGTTAGTTTAATGAAATGTCATTCCGGTTGAAGAGCGAAAGAAGGATCTGTTTGATGTGTATACTAATAATTGTCTGTTAGTTCGAGTGTTTGTATGAAGTGGTAACGAAATAAAAATGTATCGAGAACATATTTAGAAACACTAAGTCATTTTAAAAAATACTTATCGTTTTGCGTTAAGGATTGAACGGTTTGTTTGAGCTCTTTTTGTGAATTTTTCTTTCACAAAAAAGCGAGTAGTGAAAGCCTGACCTAAAAGGGAACGCCATTATTTAAAGAAGTAAAAAATAAAATAAGAAGTTTGAATCAAAAAAACTACATACTTACCATTGCAGGTTTAGATCCATCAAGCGGAGCGGGAATCACATCAGATATAAAAACATTTGAGGCGCATGATCTATATGGATTATCAGTTTGTACGGCAGTTACGGTTCAAAATGATATGGAATTTACAAACTGTGTTTGGATAGAGAAAGATATTATTTTACAGCAAATAGAAATGCTTTTTAAACGCTTTTCAATTCCTGTCGTAAAAATAGGAATCATCCAATCTTGGGAAATTCTATTAGAAGTAATTCAAACCTTAAAAAAGTTAAATTCGGATATAAAAATAGTCTTAGATCCTATTTTAAAAGCAAGTGCAGGTTTTACATTTCATACTATTCAAGATTTAGACACTTTCGAAAAAGTATTACAGAATTGTTCTTTTATCACACCAAATTACGATGAAATAAAAGCATTGTTTCCAGATAAAAGCATTGAAGAAACGATCGAATTTATATCAGAAAAAACAAATATCTACCTAAAAGGCGGACATAGAACCGATAAAAAAGGTTGGGACGAGGTGTATTACAATAAAATAGTAAAACTCAATATTGCGCCAATAACAATAAAACCCATTTTTGAAAAACACGGAAGCGGTTGTGTTTTATCGGCAGGATTAGCGGCAAATTTATCAAAAGAGATTTCTTTAGAAGACGCTTGTAGAAACACAAAATTGTATACAGAACAGTTTTTAAGTTCTAACGAATCTTTATTTGGAACGCATAATTATCAAGAAAAATGATTCATAAATTACACTATATATCGCAAGGTGAAACGCCCAAAGAACATTTAGAAAACATACAAAAAGCGTGTGTTGTTGGTGCAGATTGGGTGCAATTACGTTTAAAAAACAGTGATGCTAAAACCATTTTAGAAACGGCAAAAGAAGCAAGAGAAATAACAACCCGCTTTAAAGCCAAATTAATTATAAATGATTATTACAAGGTTGGCAAAGAAATAAAAGCAGACGGGGTTCATTTAGGAAAAACAGATGAATGTCCTTCAAAAGTTCGTGCTTTTTTAGGAACATCTTACATTATTGGAGGAACAGCAAATACATTAGAAGATTGCAGAAACCTACTAGATAAAAAAGTAGATTATATTGGTTTAGGCCCTTATCAGTTTACAAAAACAAAAAAGAATTTAAGTCCGGTTTTAGGTGTCGAAGGATATAAAAAACTAATAGAAGAGTTACAAACAGAAACTCCAATAATAGCTATTGGCGGAATTGCTTTAAAAGACGTTACAAAAATTACAAATACAGGTATTTACGGAATTGCAATTTCTGGGGCAATCACAAAAGATGTAACTAGTATTGCTAAATTTCAAGAAATATTAAACTAAAAATTGATATGTCTCCTTGAGCATTACTAAAATTAAAATATATTTTAATTGAAAGTAGAAAACGTAGTTATTAAGAGTTCTCGACTGCGCTTGAACGGACATCAATTCAAAACAATAAAAAAATGAGTCAAAAATTAAAAATTGCAGATAAAGAATTTACTTCTCGTTTATTTACAGGGACAGGAAAATTTAGTTCATCAAAATTAATGAAAGAAGCATTATTGGCTTCCGAAAGTGAGTTGATAACAGTTGCTTTAAAAAGAGTAGATGTTCAGGATGAGGAAGATGATATTTTATCACATTTAAATCATAAGCATATCAACTTATTACCAAATACCTCTGGAGTAAGAACCGCAAAAGAAGCTGTTTTTGCAGCAGAATTGTCTAGAGAAGCTTTAGAAACCAATTGTGTAAAATTAGAAATTCATCCAGATCCAAGATACTTATTGCCAGATCCTATAGAAACGCTAAAAGCAGCAGAAGAATTAGTTAAATTAGGTTTTGTAGTAATGCCTTATATTCATGCAGATCCTGTTTTGTGTAAGCGTTTAGAAGAAGTTGGTGTACAATGTGTAATGCCTTTAGGTGCACCAATCGGTAGTAATAAAGGATTGAAAACGGTAGATTTTTTAAACATTATTATAGAACAATCTAACGTACCAGTAATTGTAGATGCGGGTATTGGTGCGCCATCTCACGCAGCGTATGCAATGGAATTAGGTGCAGATGCTGTTTTGGTAAACACGGCAATTGCGGTTTCTCAAAACCCTGTTGCGATGGCAAAAGCCTTTAAAATGGCAGTGGAAGCGGGAAGAATGGCGTTTGAAGCAAAATTAGCTCCGCGAAGTGAAATGGCAATTGCAAGTAGTCCGTTAACGAGTTTTTTAAATTAAAAATATGAGTCATTTTAAAGAACTTTTTGATACCTATAATTGGGATTTCAGTCTAAAAAGTATTTTTGATAAAACAACTGTTGAGGTAAAACAAGCTTTATTAAAAGACAAACTAGATTTAGAAGATTTTAAAGCCTTAATTTCTCCTGCTGCAAAACCATTTTTAGAAGAAATGGCGCATAAAAGTCAGTTTTTAACTAAGAAGCGTTTTGGTAATACCATGCAAATGTATGTACCAATGTATTTGAGTAACGAATGCCAGAATATTTGCACGTATTGTGGTTTTAGTATGACGAACAAAATACCGAGACGAACGTTAACAGATGCAGAAATTTTAAAGGAAGTCGCTTTTTTAAAAGCGAAAGGATACGATCATATTTTGTTGGTAACAGGAGAAGCAAATAAAACGGTAGGAGTTGAGTATTTTAAAAATGCTATTCAATTAATTCGTTCTCAGTTTTCGAATATTACCATAGAAGTTCAACCTTTAGACCAAGACGAGTATGAAATTTTGGTAGAAAACGGATTGTATGCTGTTTTGGTGTATCAAGAAACCTATCACAGAGACGAGTATAAAAAACATCACCCGAAGGGAAAAAAATCTAATTTCGATTATCGTTTAGATACTCCAGATCGTTTAGGAAAAGCAGGAGTTCATAAAATTGGTTTGGGTTCTTTATTCGGATTAGAAGATTGGAGAGCGGATAGTTTTTTTACAGCTTTACATTTAAAATATTTACAAAAAACGTATTGGAAAACAAAGTATTCGATTTCTTTTCCAAGATTACGTCCGCATTCTGGCGGATTAGAGCCAAAAGTAGAAATGACAGATAGTGATTTAGTGCAACTAATTTGTGCGTTTCGTTTGTTTGATGAAGACATAGAATTATCGATGTCTACCAGAGAAAGTGAGGTTTTTAGAAATCACATTGTTAATTTGGGTATTACCTCTATAAGTGCAGAATCTAAGACAAATCCCGGAGGTTATACGGTAGAACCACAATCTTTAGAACAATTCGAAATTTCTGATGAAAGAAGTACTGAGGACGTTGTACAAATGTTGAAAAACCAAGATTTAGAAGTGGTTTGGAAAGATTGGGAACATTTTAAGTAATCAATTATCAATTAGGAATTACGAATTTCAAATTATGAAGTTCACGTTTAACTTATAATTATCATGCTTACATCAGAAGAAAAAAAGCAATACAATCGTCATTTAATTTTAAATGAAATAGGAGCGGAAGGACAATTAAAACTAAAACAAGCCAAAGTTTTGGTTATTGGAGCTGGCGGATTAGGTTGCCCTGTTTTACAATATTTAACTGCTGCAGGTGTTGGTACAATTGGTATTATTGATGATGATGTGGTAGATCAAAGTAATTTGCAACGTCAGATTTTATATACGGTTGATGATATTGGTTTGTCAAAAGCTAAAACAGCGGTAAAACGATTGTCGAGATTAAATCCGTTTGTGAAATTTGATGTCTATAATGAGAAATTAACCAGAGAAAATGCCATTTTAGTATTCAGTAATTACGATATTATTGTAGACGGGAGTGATAATTTTTCTACACGTTATTTAGCAAACGATGCGGCTGTTATCACTAATAAACCTTTAGTTTACGGAGCTGTTTTTAAGTTTGAAGGTCAGGTTAGTGTTTTTAATTATAAAGGAAGTGGTACCTATCGCTGTTTATATCCAACGCCACCAAAACCAAACGAATCTCCAAATTGTTCAGAAATAGGGGTTTTAGGCGTGTTACCCGGAATTATAGGGAGTTTACAAGCCAATGAAACTCTTAAGATTATTTGTGGAATAGGAGCCGTTTTAGCCAATAAATTATTGATTTACGATTCTTTACAAATGAATCAAATGCTATTGAAGTATGATAAAGATACTAAAACGAACGTTACTGCTTTAGAAACTGATTATGATTTTTTCTGTGGAATTTTATCCAAAGAAGAAATTTCTTTAGAAATGTTTCAGAAGAATAAAGAAAAGTATAATTTATTAGATGTACGAGAAATTAGGGAAAGGGAAGAATATCACATCGGAGGGCAACATATTCCTTTAGGAGAGTTATTAGAACGTTTAGATGAGGTGCATCATAATAAAGATTTAGTGGTTTATTGTCAATCTGGTGTGAGAAGTGGAAGAGCAATTGAAATTTTATCTGAGCATAATTTTAAAGCGAAAACGTTAAATTTAAAAGGAGGTTGTGTCTAATTAATATAATAAAAATTAATTAGGATATACTTTTTTAACTATTAGACAGTTAAAGTTTTTTATATAGAATAGATTCTTTAATCTAAAATCACTACTTTTGCACGAAATTTAAGAACATATTAATGCAGCCAATTAGAAATATTGCTATTATAGCCCATGTCGATCACGGAAAGACAACGTTAGTAGATAAAATTATAGATCAAGCTAAAATTTTAGACGATCGTAAAGAACGTACAGATTTATTGTTAGATAATAACGATTTAGAGCGTGAAAGAGGAATTACTATTCTTTCTAAAAACGTATCTGTTCAATATAAAGACACAAAAATTAACGTAATTGATACTCCTGGTCACGCCGATTTTGGTGGAGAAGTAGAGCGTGTATTAAAAATGGCTGATGGTGTTTTATTATTAGTTGATGCATTTGAAGGACCTATGCCACAAACTCGTTTTGTATTAGGAAAAGCCTTAGCATTAGGATTAACACCTATTGTTGTTGTTAATAAAGTTGATAAAGAAAACTGTACTCCTGACATCGTTCATGAAAAAGTTTTTGATTTAATGTTTGCTTTAGAAGCTACAGAAGAGCAATTAGACTTTACTACAATTTATGGTTCTGCAAAGAACAACTGGATGTCTACAGATTGGCAAAACCAAACAACTGATATCGTTCCGTTATTAGATGCTGTTTTAGAATCTATTCCTGCAACTAAGTACAACGAAGGTACAGCACAAATGCAAATTACTTCTTTAGATTTTTCTAAATTTACAGGAAGAATTGCAATTGGACGTGTTTTTAGAGGAGACTTAGAAGTTGGTAAAGAATATAGTTTATGTAAAGCTGATGGTTCTACTAAAAAAGTAAGAATTAAAGAATTACACGTATTCGAAGGAATGGGTAAAGTACAAGTAGATAAAGTACCTTGTGGAGATATCTGTGCTATTACAGGTCTTGATGGATTTGAAATTGGTGATACAGTTGCAGATTTAGAAAACCCAGAAGCATTGCCTAGAACAGAAATTGACCAACCTACAATGAGTATGTTGTTTACAATTAACAATTCTCCTTTCTTTGGTAAAGAAGGTAAATTTGTTACTTCTCGTCATATTCGTGACAGACTGTTTAAAGAATTAGAAAAAAACTTAGCATTAAAAGTTGAAACTACTGATAGTGAAGATAAATTTAACGTTTTTGGACGTGGAGTTTTACACTTATCTGTATTGATTGAAACAATGCGTAGAGAAGGATATGAATTACAAGTGGGAAGACCACAAGTAATTATTAAAATGATTGATGGTAAGAAACATGAACCAATGGAAACATTGTCTATTGATGTACCAGAAGATATGGCTTCTAAAGCAATTAACTTAGTATCTCTTAGAAAAGGAGATATGTTAGTTATGGAACCAAAAGGAGATTTACAACACTTAGAATTTTCAATTCCTTCTAGAGGGTTAATTGGTTTAAGAAACAAAATTTTAACTGCAACTGGTGGTACTGCAATTATTAACCACAGATTTAGTGAATATGGTCCTTATAAAGGAGACTTTACTGAAGAGGTTAAAGGAGCAATTGTTTCTTCTGCAGCTGGTAAAGCAACTGCATATGCATTAAACCGTTTACAAGATAGAGGAGTTTTCTTTATCGATGTGAATCAAGAAATCTATATTGGTCAAGTAATTGGAGAAAACAGCAAATCTGATGAAATGGCTGTGAACTTAATTAAAGGAAAGCAATTAACAAACATGCGTAAATCTGGTACAGATGAAGCTATGAAAATTGCACCTAAAGTAGATTTCTCTTTAGAAGAAAACATGGAATACATTAAAGCAGATGAGTACTTAGAAGTAACTCCAGAAAGCTTACGTATGCGTAAAATTGTTTTTAAAGGATAATAACATTTTAGTTACGGTCTTTTTCTTTTTGTAAAGTAAAAAGTCTAAAACATAAATATATACTATTGAAAAACGCCACTTTTTAGTGGCGTTTTTTATATTTGCAATATGAACGATTTTAATATTTTTTTTGAAAGATTACAACAAAGCCTTAAAAAAGATGAGTTTGTAAAACTAACGTTAAGCAAACCGATGCGTAAAAGTGAAGGGTTGTTAAATGTTTATGTACGTTTATTTAAGGTTGATGGAAAAGATATTTTTGAGTTAAAATACCGTCATGATGAAGAAAATGAATTCAAACAATTTTCTTTAGATGCGCTAAAATCAGAAATAGAAAGTTTACTACTAAATAAATTTAGAACAGGTTGCTTGTTTACTTTAAGTGAAGATTTAATTGTACTTGTATCTAAAAAGAAACTCGTTTCTTATAGAGATAACGCTCCTAGTTTTAAAAATAAATTACCTGAAATTCCACTACAATCATAACTTAGGTTTTATGCTATAAAATTTATCAGTTAAAGTTTTTTTAATAAATACATCTTCTTTTTTTAGGTGTTTTTATTTACGAAAAGTAGAAATAAAGCACTATACTTCTAATAATTTTATAAAGATTTAGTTTTATACGTGTCTTTTTTTTTATAGCAATAATTATTTGTTTTTTTTAAGCATTTACTTTGTGTGTAATTTTATCAGAATTAGTTATTTAATTGATCATAGACTCGCTTTTTTGAATACATTGTCTCTAAATAATTACTTTAGAAATGAAAGTGCTAACGTATTTAATGCTACATAAATAGGGGAGTAAAACAATTAAAAATTCTAGAGAAATTATTTATTTTGATAGTACTATAGTCTACCTTTGTATTAAAATTGTTGTACGAAAAAGTATAACTGAATTAAGAAATATACCACACAGAATTATGAATGCAATATTCACAGATGCTAGTTTTCAAAACATGATGAGCGTAGCAAATAAATACGGAATAAGTGCGAACGCTGTTACAGACTTAACACAAAGACTTATGAGTAGCAATGGCTCTATGGCACAGTTTAATATTCCTGAGTTAGGAGGAGGAGGCCAGTGGATGCAAGGTGGTATGACAATGGTTGGTGATATGTTTAATAATAATCTTAAATATTTGGTAGATGGTCTTTGTGTAGATTTATCTAATTTAATACACCAAGGTGCAATACAATACAAACCTTTACCAAAGTTAGAAAACCAACCAGGTGGATTTTCTGGTAATTGGTGGGGAGATTTAGGTTTCCCTAATTCTACAGGTAGTCAAAACGGAACCAGTTATGCTATTTTTAATGGTATTCATCGTTTGGCTATTCAAGAAAATGGAAAAGTAACGGTTTTTGATACTTTAGATCATAATATTGGTGGAGTTGGGCAACAACAAGGAGGTAATTATTCTGTTACTTTTACAAGTCAATATGGTAACGTAAATTTAGGTTCTTTACCAATTGTTTCTGGTGGAGATAGCGTACAGAAATCACAACCAATTCAGAATAATGATATTCAAAATAATGTTGTAGAAAACATTGTTGCTCCAATTATTGATGCACCAATGCAAGCAGTTAATAATACAAATAATACTGCTTTTGAAGAAGATATTTTTGTGAAAATAGAAAAATTAGCAGGGTTAAAAGACAAAGGAATTCTTTCTGTTGAAGAATTTGAAAATAAAAAATCTGATTTATTAAACAGACTGTAAAAGTTAGATAGGCCTTTCAATGAAAGGATAAATCTCATTCAATAAATAAAAAAGCTCAAGTTGTTTACTTGAGCTTTATTTATTTAAGGTTTTCGAAAATTGAATTAATTTTTGATGTTTATGGACAGTGTTAGAAATGAAAAATAACACTGCTTTTCTATAAAAAATAATTAAAGTAAAATATATCAAAAAAATATTGTAATAAGTAGGATACCAAAATAGAACGTATACAATTAGTTGATAAATTTAAGTGTTACAGTATGATTTTGTTATTTGTTGATTTTTATTCAATATTACTGCCAGTCAGATTAATTTTTTAACTTATAACAACTTTCGCACTTTCCTTGCAGCAGCACTTGTGATATTTCTACTATACGATTAGGAATAGTGATATTTATTGTTAAACAATCTACTTTTCCACAAATAATACATTGAAAATGAGGATGAATATCATGATGAGCAACCGAAGAACAACCAATGCATTTTGCATACCATTTATGTCCGTTTTTACCAAGAAACGAATGTAAAACGCCATCATCTTCAAGTTTATCTAAAATACGATAAATAGTTGTTTTATTCATTTCTGCACTAAGGTCCTTAACTAAAGTAATCGCAGAAATTGCACTAGAATTTTTATCAAATTCATCAAGTAATATTCTAACTGATTTTGTTTTTCTTAAAATTCCCATACTACAAAATTACTATAACTAATTAGTATAAACAATAAATGAATTTTTAAATTTAAAAAGAGTTGAAATTACATTTTTATTATAAAATACTTAGTATCTATTATTTAAATTAAATGCTACATAGTTGCGTTAATGAGTAATAATATTATATTTGCAACTAAGTTGTAATATATTACACTATGATTTTAATAAAACAAAAACCAGATATTTTAGGAATTTCTGCAAATTCTTTATCTTTTATTCATTGTGTTGCTAGTTATTTATTTTTTCTAGCTCTAACACTTATATCTGTGATATGAATTGTATAAAAAGAATACTAAGCTTATTATTTTCTGTTGTCATCTTGATGACACACCTTGTAGCTCTAGACCATTCTTTAGAACATCATTCTAACCATAAAGAAGATGTTTCATTTTCTTCGGAATTTCCAAAAGTATCCAATCTGTCTCAAAGTTGTTCTATATGTGACATTTATTTACATATAGTATTATCTAAAGAATCAACTTTTACCTATACATTATTAACTACTAATTTAATAATAGAAGATGTTTTTGAGAAGGGTAACAACTTTAGGTCAGTTATCTTTAAGTTAACAAAATCAAGAGCACCACCTACTTTTATCGCTTAATATATTAAACATTATTTAATATTCTTTTACACACTATAAAATGAGTATTTGTTTATTATGTGGTGTTTTCCTTTTTTATATTTTGTATTTACCTTGCTAAGAGGTTTATATCTACATGTTTTAAAAAACAACATTTTTCAATTTAACTTATTAAAAATTTAATTATGCTACAAGCAAAAATGCTTTGTAAGCGCTATGATGATAAATCTGCGCTTAAAGACTTGTGTATTTCAGTAAAACCTGGAGAAATTTTTTGCCTACTCGGGCAAAATGGAGCAGGTAAAACAACCACTATTAATATCTTTCTAGGATTAATAAAACCAACATCTGGTGAAGCTTTAATAGACGGTGTTTCTGTTACCAGTAATAAATCTAAACGAAGTTCAATTGCTTACATACCAGAAACTGTTCAGTTATATGGCAATTTATCAGGCATAGATAACTTAGATTTTTTTAGCAGGTTAGCTGGTTTTAATTATACAAAAAGTGAGTTAAGTACGTTTTTAAAACAGGCAAATTTACAAGAAGAATCTTACCATAAAAAATTAGCATCTTATTCTAAAGGTATGCGACAAAAAGTTGGAATTGCCGTGGCTTTGGCAAAAAATGCAACTTATATTTTAATGGATGAACCAACATCTGGTTTAGATCCAAAAGCATCTGTAGAATTTGCAAAGACCTGTAAAGAATTAGCAGCAAATGGTGTTGGTATTTTTATGGCTACTCACGATATTTTTAACGCTGTAAATATTGGATCTAGAATAGGAATTATGAATGAAGGAACTCTAATTCATACCACCAATACAAAAAATATTACCGCACAAGAATTACAAGATTTATACATTAAAACAATTTAATAAAATACTTACACAAACGTAGAATGAATTTTAAAAATACAATATTCATAATTTTCTTATTTATAATACAATTCGGTTTCTCTCAATCAAAAATAACAGGTAAAATTATAGATTTAGAGAATGTATCCATTGAAGGAGCAACTATTATTTTAACAAATAAAGAAAAAATACAAAATGGAGTAATATCAGGATCAGCAGGTAATTTTAGTATTGAAGTAAATAAATCTGGAGCATACAATATACGTATTTCTTATCTTGGATACAATTTGTATACTAAATCACTTACAGTAATAGATAATGAGAATATAAATTTAGGAACAATTATATTAAAAGAATCTTCAGAATCTTTACAATCTGTAGAAATTGTGGGTAGAGTTAGAAAAGATTATAATAGTGATTATTCTTTTTCTGCGTCTAAAATTGCCATTAAAAACAAAGAATTACCACAAGCAGTTGCAACTGTTACCAAAGAATTATTGGATGACCGGCTTGCATTTCAATTAGTAGATGCAGTAAAAACTGTAAGTGGTGTTTCTGCTACAGGTTTATACAATCATTACAATATTAGAGGTATAACGCAAGCTGATGACGGACAAATGCTAAATGGAATGCGTACGCGTCAATATTACTTTCTACAACCAATTACTTCGCATTTAGAAAGAGTAGAGGTAATAAAAGGACCATCTTCAGTTACTTTTTCGAGTGCAGATCCTGGTGGAACTGTAAATATGGTTACTAAAAAGCCATTGGCAGAAAAAAGAAGCTCAGTAAGTTTTACAACAGGAAGTTTTGGAACTTTAAGAGCTACAGCAGATTTTACAGGTCCATTAAACGAAGAAAAGACTTTATTGTATCGTTTTAATGTTGCTTTTCAAGATGCAGATTCTTTTAGAGATGTTGTTAATAACAATGCTATTTTAATCAACCCATCTTTAAGTTATATTCCAAATGAAAAAACATCTTTAAATGTTGAAATGATTTATAACAATGCAGAGGGAAACTTAGATAGAGGTCAGCCAATTTTTGGCTCAATTAACGGTGAGTTTGATTTGAATAGTACACCAATTACTAGAAATGTTGGTGCATCTAGCGATCATTACAAAACGAACGAATTGATATTTATGGCAAATTTTAGTCAAAAATTTACAGAGAACTTTAGCTTTAATGCACAGTTTATGAAACAAACTTGGGATGAAGATTTAGCAGAACATAGATTTGATGGTTCTGCAGTTGATATTGATGGGAATGTAATTACTACGCTTGCAAGAATGCGATATGATGAAAGACAACAATTTTGGGAAACAGATAATTTTAGTGCATATTTTAATTATGACTTTAAAAAAGGGAATATTACCAACAAATTATTAGTTGGATATGATGCGACAAGATGGGAAAGAAAAATTGGAGCAGGATTTTTACGTGCTAGAAGATATTTAACAGTAAGTGGAGGTCAGGCTAATTTTGACCCAGACAATGCAGCAAATTTTCAACAGATGGTTGTAGATGGCGTAACAATGCCAGTACCAGCTGTACCGCATTTTAATTTAGCAAATCCTTTTAATGGAGCCAGAAATACAAATGCATATAATTTAGCAGAATTATCAATTCCTGCAAATTTAAATACCTCAAGCGGTATCTATATTCAAAATCAATTTAAAGTAGGTAAATTTTCTGCTTTATTAAATTTAAGGTACGAAACGTTTACAGATATTTTTAATTACAAAGGAGATGAGCAAGAATTTACAACGAGTGCTTTTGTACCAAGAATAGGTTTTACTTATGAAGTTACAAAAGACATTAGTGCCTATGCTACTTATTTAGAAGGTTTTCAGCCACATACAAATACCGTTTCATTATCACCAACAGCAGAAGGTTTCTTTTGGTCTGCATCTCCAGCAAGGTTTGATCCGTTAGAAAGCACTTTACATGAAATAGGAGCGAAAGGAGAATTTCTAAACGGTAAAATATTTGCCAACTTCGCAATTTTTAATATCACTCAAAAGAATATTTTACTGGGTGACACTTATGATTTAGATAATTTAACAACAAGAGGAGAGCAAAGAAGTAGAGGTTTTGAAACTGATATTTCTGGTTATGTGTTGTCTAATTTACAATTAACGGCTTCTTATGCATATACAAATGCTACAATTGAGGAAGATGCAATTGCAGAATTTATTGGGCAAAGAATTGGAGGTTCTCCAAAGCATAATGCAAATTTTTGGGGGCGTTACAATTTTATGAATAAAACTCTAAAAGGTATCGGAATTGGACTTGGTGCTCAGTATGTTGATAAAAGATATACTTGGTATAACCCTACTTATAATATTGAGAGAGTACAATTACCCGAATACACAATTTTTGATGCAGCTGTATATTACAAACCAGATAATACTGGTATACAGTTAACATTAAAAGTAAATAATATTTTTAATGAGACTTATTGGTTAGGTGGTCTTAATCCTTCTAGATTAGGACCAAGTGCACCAAGAAATGTATTATTAAATGCTACTTATAATTTTTAGAATTTATGAAAAAAGCAGTTGTTATTTTAATCGCACAACAATTTTTTAAAAAGACTTTTAGTAATAAAGGCCTTTTAATTTTATGTTTTATTTTTTTTGCAGTTTTAGCTTATGTTACAACAAATAGTTGGCTTGCATTTGAGAAACATCATCATGTAGTAGAACATCATCAAAATGAATCTAGGAAAAGTTGGGATAATAACCCAGATAAGCACCCTCATAGAATGGCACATTTTGGTTCTTTTACATTTAGGTTGCAACATCCATTAAGTATTTTTGATTCTGGTATAGAAAGCTATACCGGTAATGCTATTTTTTTAGAAGCACATAAACAACATACAGCAAATTTTTCTGAAGCAAGTCTGTCTACTGGTTTAATTAGATTTGGTGATTTAAATATTACCATGTTGTTACAATTGATTTTACCATTAATTATCTTTTTTTTAGGATATGCTTCTATCACTTCAGAGAAAGAAAATGGCACGTTAAAAATAATGCATATTCAAGGAGCTAAAGTCAAAGAAATACTCTTGGGTAAATCACTAGGTTTATTTTTAATTTCTGCACTTTTCTTTTTACCTGCATTTATTTCTTTGTGGAGTATTTCATTTTTAGAAAGCAATAGTGTTAATAGTTCTATTGCAATAAGATCATTATTAATTACTATAAGTTACCTTTTGTTTTATGTAATATTATCTTTTATTACAGTAATAATATCTGGTAAAAGTAAGAACTCTAACAAAGCCTTGTTAAGTCTATTAGGTGTTTGGTTGTTGTTTTTTATAATTACCCCAAAAATGGCTCAAGTTGTAGGTGGCTCAATGTATCCTAATCTTTCTAAAATTGCATTTAAAGCTGTTATTGAAGATGAAATTTCTAAACAGGGAGATAGTCATAATGCAAATGATCTTTATTTTAAGAGTTTACGAGATTCAATTTTAAAAGCAAACAATGTTACAGATGTTAAAGATTTACCTTTTAATTATAGTGGTTTTATAATGAGTAAAGGAGAAGAACAATCTACCAAAATTTATAATAAACAACATAATAAATTGATTAACACGTATCGTAAACAGAATAGTATTACTAATAGTTTGGTATTGCTAAACCCTTATTTGGCAATTAAAAACTTATCAATGAGTTTTTCTGGGACAGATTTTGATACGTATGTAAATTTTTTATCACAAGCAGAGCAATACAGGTATAAACAATCTCAATATATGAATAAGTTGCAGATGAAATTTATTAGCAATAAAGCAACTAGTAGCGAAGGTAATATTAATGTAATAGATAAATCTTATTGGAAATCTGCACCAAAATTTAACTACGAGTTTATATCAGTTTTTCAAACGATAAAAATACAATTATTAGCTTTTATTACGCTTATTTTTTGGTTTCTATTAGCGCTATTGTTCATCAATAAATTCTCTAACCGTTTTAAAATTATTTAATTATGTATACTTTATTAATCAAACAATTTTTTACATCTAAAACGGTACTATTAGCTTTTGGAATTTTAATGATTTTAGGGTTTTTAAGTATTGGAACGGGCAAACAATTTCTAAATCAAAAACAAGAAGTAATTGCAAAAACTAAAATTCAGCAAGAAAAACATATAAAAACGCAAACCAATCTTCACAAAGAAGATTTAGGTTTGTTATTATATTATTTAAAATTTTCTTTTATAAATCCTGTAAATCCTTTGGCAGGAATTTCAATAGGGCAAAGCGATTTAAATTCTCACATACAAAATGTAACTATTTTAAATCTAGAAGGTCAAAAATATGATACAGACTTAGTAAACCCTATGCGTTTGCATGTTGGTAATTTAGACATTAGTTTTTTAATTATTTTTCTTTTTCCACTAATTATAATCGCATTAAATTTTAATATTTTATCCGAAGAAATAGAGCAAGGAACTTGGAAAATGGTTACGATTCAAGGAAAGTCTTCCTTTAAATATTTGTTAAGAAAAATATCTATAAGAATGTTTTTTGTATTTATTATTTTGGGATTTTTATTTTTATTAACTAATATCATTTTAGATATTCCTTTTAATACTGGTTTTTTACAGATAATAATTATGAGTTATCTATATATAATATTCTGGTTCGCAATCTGTTTTTTTGTAGTTTTATTAAGAAAATCATCTAATACAAACGCCATTACTTTGTTAAGTTGTTGGCTGGTTTTGGTTGTTATATTACCTGTTTTAGTAAGTAATTATATTACAAATAAATATCCTGTTGAAGAAGCTTTTACAATGACAATTAAGCAAAGAGATGAATACCATAAAAAATGGGATACCGATAAAAAAGAAACGATGGATAAGTTTTATGAACATTATCCGCAGTTTTCTCATTATGATTTACAAGAAGAAGGTTTTTCTTGGCTTTGGTATTATGCCATGCAACAAATGGGAGATGACGAATCTAAAGAAGAACGAGATGCAATGTATTTAAAGATTGAAAAAAGAGAGCTGTTAAGTAAAAAAATTGCTCAATTTTTTCCGCCATTGCAAATGCAATTATCTATGAATGATATTGCTAATACAAGTTTAACCCATCAAGTTAATTTTTTAAACGCAACTACAGATTTTCATGAAGATTTACGTTTACAGTTTTATCCTAAAATTTTTGAAAATCAGTTAGCAAAAACTATAGAATGGAACAATTACAAACCAGAGTTTTTTAAACCTAATAACCAATTTAATCTTTTAGAAAATATATTTTATATGAGCTTAATTACCTTATTTTTAATAGGTATTGGAGTTCTTAAGAATTTAAAAGATTTTACTTAAAACTACAAAAAAGTAAATGTTAAGTTCATAGAAAAAGACAATTAAGAATATCTTATTCTTAATTGTCTTTTTTAATATTAATTTTCTGATTATAAAACTCTAACAAAACCCTATTAAGGGCAAGTATAAAAAAAGAACTTTACTTCCCGATACAATATGTAACAAACCTTTTCTTTAAAAGGTTTATGGAGTGTGAGGTGGAGTATAGGTGTAACATTTTGTTTGGTTTTAGTTGATTTAGTCAGGTAAAAGAAAGTAAACTAAATATTTTGACTTCAATTCAAACTTTGAATAATGGGATTATTTTTTTTATATTTCCAATTTAGTTATCCATGAAGGCTTTCATCTTTTTCTTGGCTCAAGTTTAGTCTTTTTTTAAGTAACTTCAAATAAATACGTATTTCGTATACCTTTTTACAATTAATAGAGTTTTGTGCAAAAATTTAAAGATTCTCTTGTTGATATGGGCTATGTTGACTAACTTCTCATTGCTTTTCTAAACATACAAAATAGAAACAAAGTTGTGCTTTATTGAATATTTAAGGGTTTACCATTTGAATACTTAAAACATTTTTATTATCTGTATTTGTTCCAAAGCATATAAAAAAGGCTTTTCTAACTCCAAGTTTAACCTTATAAAATAGAGTCTATGTAGCCACAGATTTAATGTATCTGTAAATATTATATTGGCTATCAAAATCCTTTTGAACTTGACAAGATCTATAATGAAAACTTGTGCACAGATATCAAATAGTTGCCTTTCTTAAAGTTAAATATTTCTTATAATCTTCATCTGTTTTGAATTGATCAGAGAACTCTAGAAGATTTAGGTTTCTAAAAATGCCTGTAAAACACTGCTTTAGAGGTTTTTAAGTAATTATTTATATATTGACTTCTATAATGTTAAATAAAAAATTTTAACATTATTTTATTTTAGTTGTTATAGTTTTTATACTAATTTAGCATCATAATTAGAAATTGCTATTCTATTAAAAACACTATCTGATAAATTGCTGTCTGATAAAATTACCGATTGATAAAAATATTATTTGATAAAATTGCTGTCTGATAATATTCTTTTTATTATAAATTTAACAAGTTAGTTTATAATAAAAATAAATTGGAATAGTTATATAATAATAAAGCTATAAAAAGAAAAAGAATGTTAAAAACACTTCAAACAAGTATGCCAGTAAGAGAGTTAAAAAGCTCTCTGAACGGAATAAACAAAGCTACAGAACTGCTACAAGATTCACATTTTCACAGAAAAAAAGAGACTAGTTAAATCATCTTTTTAAACTTCAGACAATAGTATATTTTAAAAAAGCGCAAATATTTCTTTTAATAGATAATAAGGAAATGTATGTAAGTTGTATAAACACGTCTTTTTTTAATCAACTATTCTAATAAAATAGATCATTTAAGCAATCTACTTATAGGTTAATTATAATGAATGGTAATTTATAAGTAATTGTTTGTTAGTTGTTTAAGGGTAAATTTACAACGGGTGTTTTTCAAGAAACGATAAAAAAAGTATCACAAACAAGTAAACAAGAAAATAACAGATGAGTTTTAAAAAATTAAATAGTTTCAAAGAAATTATACCTCCTCCACCTTCAATCTATAGTGAAGTTTAAACTAAAAATATAATTTAAGAAAAAGGAGTTTTTTAAACTTCATAAATATAAAAGGACTAAAAAATAAAAAAAAATGAAAACGATTAAAACAATTTTAGCATCAGCAATCATCATATTAAGTATAACGCTACAATCTTGTAGTTCTAACGATAATGATTCAGAACCCCTAGAAGAAACGTATATTAAATTTACAGCTGGAGCAGAAACTTTTAACTACACAAATGTAGCAACAGCAGGTTCTCAAAACCTTACAATTAATGGGCAAGATGGTTCAGTTAGTTCGATTTCAATTTGGTTCCCATTACAAATAACAACAGGTACTTTTAATTTTTCAGGAGATTTTTTTGCAGATGGCGATTACAAAATAAATTTTGAATCAACCTCATTAAATATAGATGGTTGGTCTGAAAGTGGATCAGTAACTATTACTAATGTTTCCTCAGAATATATAGAAGGCACGTTTACAGGAACTGTAGATGGTGTTGCTATCACTAGTGGAGAGTTTAGAGCTTTTAATCTGTAATATTTAAAAAGAAAACAATGCCAGAAACTAGTAATCAATACCAAAATTTAACCACCTCTAACAAAGGGTTAAATGTAATGCCAATATTACAACCAAAGTCGCATTTCTTCTTACAAGATAATGCTTTTACGCAAATAGATGCACAACGTTTTGGTGCTATTTCAGAAACCGAGTTTCGTACTACAAATCAGGTTTCATTTAGCGGAGTTAAAGATGTATACTTACTTTGCAAAGGAACGGTTCTTTTGCAACCACACACAGATAGTGCTACTCAAACAGAAAGCACAACTAAAGTAAACCTTGTATTAAAACCGTTTCAACAACCAATTAAAGGTCTTAATATAAAATACATAATATACAGAGGTTTACGTAAAGAAGATTTTATAAATAGCAATGATGGCATTATTGCAGGGTCAGATATTCTAGGATCTGGTTTTGTAAAACATATAAACAAAGAATTTAAAAGTTTTTTCACCAAAATAGAACTACCCGTACCAGACTTTACACCAGATCTTATCGGCTTCCCAGGTACAGCACCGCAAGTAGAAACAGATTTAATAGACAACTATTTTTATAAAATTACCCCTACTGAAGAAGACTCGAAAGCATTCGAGCTACCAACAATACCAAGAGGTACGCATTTAGGGAAAGCAGACAGCACAATAGGTATAGATATTTTTTTAAATACAGGAGATTACCATATAGAAAATGACACAAACCCTTTTCAACTAAATCTCGCCTATGCAAGAGCAGCAAGTTATAGCTTAGATGCCTCTGCAATAACCAATGAATATCAAAAAAGAGTTTTTAAAGAAAACGCAGTAAACTTTATGGATCTTGCAGCTTTTTATGGCTTGCACGCCAACGGAGCAGGAAAATTATACCTAGCAGAAGATACCGAAACTCCAATAACATCTAAAGAAGATATTTTTGGAATGATCAATGGCTTCCATTCCAAAAATAAAACCTACTTATACATCCAAGCAAACCGCCAACGTTCTTATAATTTCTACAAGAATTACAATGTTTCAGAAACGGATGCTAACGATATTAATATAGGCAATAGTACAGATGCTACCCTAAACAATACTACTTTTGGTACGTTCAACTGGCCTATTCATGAGTTTACACCTCAAGTGAGTGATCCAGCAGAAAATACGGCATTAGCATTACAACTAACCACAGACAACAATACCAATGCAGCTTTGTATGTGCAAAACGGAAGAGTAGCTTCTGCACACGAAGAAAATTTTGTACGAAACAACAATTTGTTACAAACACCTTCAGAAGACCCTGCCAATCCTGTAGATACCAATTTTACCCAATCCATTGTGTTTAGTATAGATGCCATAACAGGCAACCCAATAGCATCTTACATTAATATGATTGTAGAAACAAAACAACTCTACATAGAAAACTACGTGCCAGCAGACACCCCAGATGCAGCACCCATAAACCTATTCATAAAAGACATAGACGATATGTTTGGTTTGCTAGATACTAAAATTGCAAACACCAAAGAAAATGAAAACCAATTACCCACCATTGTAGACGAAAAACTACAAATTATCAATTTCCCTAATAATACAGGGAGTAATGATATTGGAGTTATTAAAACGAAAAAAATAGAAGACAGAATACAAACTGTAAACGAGAATACTTATTTAAATAGAGTAACTTTTGAAACATTGTTGTCTGAAATAAAAATAAGCAACCCAGTAATTTCTAAAAAGAGTACTACCAATATAGATGTGGTAACCCAAATGTTTCATAATCAACAACAAGGTGAGAACTATAACCCTAAGCTTCCTTATTTCCTAAGTTTTATGGCTTTTAATGTATTTAGAAAAGAAATCATTGGTTTATTACTTAAGACAAATGCAAATGATACACCAACAAAAAAAATATTGGGGTTAACCAAAGACCAGTTGGTAAAATTAGAAAACCTTGTTAATGACAATACATTGAACAATGCCAAAATATTCTTTAAAAACAAGAATACTAGAGAAGATTATTATCATATAACCGATGACGGAATAAAGTATAAGCAATATGCTCTTAACGTTCTAGGTGAAGATACTGATGGAAATCTAAAAACACATGAACCTAACGAGGAATTATTAATATATACCTTAGATGGGTGCGCTTATGCTTCTAATGAATACGCAAAGTATGTGCCTCAAAATTACGAAAGCGAATATTATATAAACCTAATTAATTAAAAAAATGGCTCATTTTATTGTAACAGTTGATGGTAATTATATTGATACTCGTTTTAGCAAAATATTTAAAGATATTGGTGTGTTAAATTTAAGTAGTTATACTGACTCTGATTTTAAAGACCTTCTATTTTCACTAAATGATGAATTTGACCCAAGAAATTTCAATTACGTTTTTTATGAAAAAACGGGTAGACTAGGCATTCTTAATAATTACCTTGCTGCATTTGGTGCTGATTCAAAAAAATTTAAAGGATATATAGATATTGGTGATTTAGGAAAAAAATATAAAGTTTCTAATAACGCCAAAGTAGTTGCTACTACCAACGATACGAGTATACGCTTTTATAAAATTTATGACTTTAAAGAGGCAAATATTGTTTCTAGACATGTACTTAGAAGTAAACCTAAACCAGGCGATAGAATTCATTTTGTAAAAAGAGAAATTCAAAACAATGGTGTAGGTGAAGATGATAAGATTAAGATATCCGTAAAATGGTTTGAATTTCCAGATCCAGAAGTCAATGCTTCTCTATATGAAGAAGTTAAAGATAAGTTAGACTATGCCGTAAATGACGAAGGAGATAATATTTCTGAGCAAACAATAAGTAATAATACTTTTTTAGAGAGATTTTCAAATCATAATTTAGGTATCAAGCCAATTTTAATAGATTTTGCGAATACAGATATAAAATGGTATTTAGACAGTGTAATAACTAGAAAGTTTAAGATAAATGATGATGGAAGTCGATTTATTGGCGAGAGGCAAATAGACGTTATAGAAAATGTTGTTTTTCTCTTTAATGAAATATTTAGTGATGCTGATTTTGTGCAAAAAACAGGACCTAATGGATACAACCTAAAGTTTATTTTTGACAAACATTTTGAAATTATTAATAACATAGGTAACGTATATGATATTAGTTTATATGATACCTATTTCGATTTTAACTATTTCATAAAACTTCGTTCTAGGTTAGTAGAGTTTAACACTTGGGTAAAAGGAAGAACCTGGGTTAATACTATATTAGAAGATAAAGAAGACATACTAACTAGAATATTTGGGCTCTTTACACCAGCTAGTTTAAGAGAATTGCTTTATGATGAAAAAATAGCGCTTTTAAGCCTGCTTCTCAGTAATTTTTATGTTTCTAGGCGTTGGTTACCTACTCCGCTAGAATACAAATTAACAGAAGAAGAGTTAGTTGTAAAAATAATACAGTCTATTATTAGATATGATGATCAGGGGGTTGTTGACTATAATGATATTAATAAGTTTATGGATTTGCTTAATAATTTAAGCAAAATTAAAGATACAGACAAATCAAAAACAGTTTATGAATTATTAGAGAGTAGTATTAACTTTGATGTAGTCTTTGAAGATGGTAGGGGCGCAAAAGGTCAATTTATCAAAGCTGTATATGATTTATGGCTCTTAAGTAAATACAACCCAGAATCTGTTTATGACCACGGTAGTGATAAAATACCCTACAATTATACCAATTATAATGCTCTAACAAATATTAAAGAATCTAAAACAGTAGATCCAGATGCTGCACCTTATATAGTACCTTATGAGTCTGAAAAAAAACTTTTATGGTATGTAGATAACATGAACTTTATTATTGTAAGAAAAAAGATTCAAGTAAAATATAGTGATACCGCTGAAAACATGATTCCTTTTCTAATTAGGAAAGATGTTCCTTACAGCTCCATTCGTCCATTTGTCCCATTTGGACAGTATGACATTTTCCAACCAGTAGGTGTTTCTCATATGAACGATAACGACCTTCCTGCAAAAATACCTGTTAGTCGTGGCGATTATGAAAAACTAGCAAACGGTACTATTAGCAATGTCTGCGATTTAGAATCTTCTAACAACCTACCTATTTTTTATCTTAAATATATAGACGACTTGGGAGATAAAAAAGACGGTGAAGAATCTCTGTTTTTAGCTTTAGATGTAGCCTCAATAGCCTTAGGTGGCTGGGGTGTTGCCAGATCTTTAATGGCAAATTCTACAAAAATAGCTATAAGAGGTCTTCGTTTACCTGTACCAGATTTTAATGCAATATTTAATCTCACCAGAAAATCATTGGTTTTAGGCGGAATAGCTTTAGTCGATTTTCTCTCAGGAGCCGCAAGTGCATTGTATAAAATATCAAACGGGGGGTGTAGCGTTTATAATGATTGTAGTGGTATACCTCCATTACCTGGTAGTGCAGAGTATGCTGCATATCAGCGTTGTCAAGCCATAGAAAAATTCTTATTTGCCTTAGAAATGCTTACCCTGTCTGGAGATGTTATTGCCAGTCGATTTTTTAGAAAAGCAACCAAAGAACTTAATGATGTACTGCCACCAACGAACCCTTTTCCTGAGAATGTTATAAGTAATACAGAATATATTATTCGTAAAGCTGATTTAAATGACTTAGAGATAAAACAATTAGATGATTTTATAAATGATTTTCTAGTAGAAGCTACAGATGATATTAAAGCACTAATTAACAATCTTTCAGAATCAGAAAAATACGCATTTAAAGTAAAATTTGCAGACAAGTCAGAAGAGATACTAACCCTACTAAAAGCCAATGATGGACTGCTTATAGACCGTTGGAAACAGTTTCACATAAAAGGCATTGATGACGATACCGCTTCCTTATTAGTACTCACCAACCAAAAATTGTTTAACGATTTTTTAGACGTTATAAATAAAGGGCATATTAGCCCTCCTATTAAAATACAAAGAGTAAAAAAAGGAAAACACTTTGCGGTAGTAAGAGACAATCCTGACCAATTAACTGCTTTAAAAGACGAAGACATTCTTTTTAAGGCATTTAACCCAAATCATATAGAAGATATAGAGGCGTATGTAGATTTTATGATTAAGACAGAAGTTGAGCGAATAGATTTAATAAAAACTGCAAACACTTCTTTATTAGGTGAAAGTTTTGCGTTTACCACTAACAAAACTATAGAGGTAGACGACGTACCAAGAGAGTTTAAAGTAACAGCAGATCCACCATACCCTGGGGCAGCAGGCATTTGTGTAGATTTGGCAAACACAAGCAAGTTACCTAATGGGCGCTTAGGTAATGGTAAAACAATTAAGTTTACCCCACCACCAACAATAAAAGGGTTAACCGAAACAGAATACAACCGCATTCTTACTATTTTAGACGGTAATAATGCTACTGTAAAGGTAAATGTAACCAGTTTTAGAGATACAGATTTTAAAAACTGTTGGTTGGCAATGGGAGTGAATCCAAATATTGGTAAAGCCCTAATAAGTGAGCTTGATTTGACTTGGCATCATCTAGATGATTTAGATGCAAGCCTAAAAAGTAGCTTTCAACTATCAAGAGGTGAAATTCATGAGAAGCTTTCACATACAGGTAGTAATGCACAAATTAGAAAGATATTAGGCTTAACAGGTAAAAGGTAATAGTAATTAAAAACAAATAAGTATGATACAATTTATAGCAAAAGAAGAACTCATAGAACAAACGGATATAGATGCCTTTGAAACTTTTATAGGCGCAACCTTACCGGAGGCATACAAGCAACATTTACTAAAATATAATGGAGGGGGGGCAGATGTAAATTTAACGGTCTATTTTGAGCCTTTAGAAGATGAAATTGAATTTTTTAAATTTCTCCCTTTAAAATATGGAGGGGATGAACTTCAATATGCAAATAGCAGAGGGCTTGGTTATTATTTCCCCAACGCTCCAACTCCAATACAGCATATTAGAATAGGGAAGACACATACAGGTTCTCTCAGTATGTCTTTAGATGAAGAAGATTATGGTGCCATTTTTGAGTTTTTTCCAGATACGGTGGTTCCCTATAAAATAGCCAATTCTTTTACAGAATTTATTAATGGCTTAGTGGCCTATGAAGAAGACCCTTATAATTAATAAAAATGCATAAAAGAATTCAAAATAAAGAAAAATAAGCGCTTACCAAAAACAAATAATAAAGCAATGAAAACAACAGTACAACAAACTAGAGGCATCATTCCTCCTCCACCTCCTCCAAAATAGAGGCAAATAAAAAGCGTAGGAATAGCAAAACAATAAGTAGGAGTGGCAAACAAAGATGTAGGAATGTAAAACCAACTACTAAGAATACAAAACAAACTAGTAGGAGTATAAAATGAACCCATAACAATAGAGAACCAATATGTAGAAATGCAAAATAAACAAGTAGAAATACAAAACAAACCAGAAAAGATAAAAACCTATGTGTCTATGTGGTAAAACACCACTATTAAAAACAAAAAAATGGCAAAGAATAAGAAATCAGAAATAGCACTATTAGAACAATGGCATATAGCCATAGAAAACAGTCAGCAACAAACAGAAATTGCTACACGAATAACCAATTTTGGTTATGATGCAACCAAAATAGAAGAAGGTAAAAACTTGTTAACAAGTACTCAAAACATTTGGCAATTCAACAAACAAGAAGACCAAGAAACTACGGCAGCATTCAACACATTTAAAACAAAAAGAGAAACACTTTTTAACCTCTACAGCCTGCACCGTAAAAAAGCAAAAGCAAAATTTAAACGTCAACCACAAGTATTGGCGCAATTACAACTCGTGGGTACAACACCTACCATATACATTAGTAAAATACAGACCATACAGCATTTTTACACACAAATAAACCAAAATACAAACCTAAAAACAGACTTACTCAGTTATAACATAACAGAAGAAGAGCTAACCCAAGCACAAACATTACTAACAGAAACCCAGCAAGCTAGGGCAAATTACTTAAAAGAAGTAGGTGAAAGTCAAGACGCCACCAAACAAAAAGACCAAGCCTTACAAACTATGGCAAACTGGATGCAAGATTTCTATGCCATGGCAAGCATAGCATTAGAAAACAACCCACAACTATTAGAAGCTATTGGGGTATTTAGAAAAAGTTAAAAAACAACCTATATCTATGTGGTAAAACCATACACTAAAAAAAATACATTGAAAAAGAGAATATACATATTGACCATTACTATACTACTCCTTATAGTACAAACTGGGCAAGCTCAAAAAATAAAAGTAAAAAAAGGGATTATTTCTTTAGACAAAAAAGAAATTGCCAAAGTAACTTCTCCTTACAGAGACCATTATGTATTTACTTCTTTAGCAGGTAAAGAGCTACTCTATGCAGATTTAACAGGGAAAGATAATGGTACAGAAGAAATTTATCATTTCTTAAAAGTACAAACACCAGACGGTACTAAAAAAGCACAGGTAGAGTACGAAGTACTTATAACCTCACTTAAAGTAGAACGTATTATTACGCATCTATTAACTATTAAATACAAATTATTTAATGCAAACGGACTTAATGAGGTAGCTTTAAAAACTTTCTTTAAAAACAACAATAAAGATTTAGAAGAAAAATATACATCTATCGTAGTAAAATCTAAGTTAGAGGCAAAAGAGAAAAAACAACGAGAAATACAAATAAGAAACCAATACTATCCACAAGTTCAAGCCAATAAAAGCATCACTTTTACACAAAGAGGTAAAATGCGTATTGTAGGCAGAATAGGTTTAGGAAGTGCTGGTTATAATGGTAAAGAAGCCACTATTTATGTATACGATTTAGACGGTATAAAAGTTGCTACATTAAATACAGCAAACAGAGAGTTAGCTTCTAAAAAATACATCGTAACTACATGGGATAATAATCAGTTTACCTATACAGCAAACCGTTATTACAGTAAAAACAACAATGCATTTTTACAAGAACTAATTATAGAGCTAGTATATAAAGGTTATCTATTAGAGCATCAGGCAAAAATTAAAAAGAACAAACATTATAATGCCAAGTTAAACCTAGCAAAAGAAAGAAGTGTTAACCTTATTGGAGTACCAGGGTACCTTATAGATGAAAAAGGAGAAAGATACCAAGGGCATATTTCCATCCTTTTCGAAAAATGGGATATTGAGCAAACAGGGCAAAAACTACCTGAATATGGTCCTGATAATTACGGACAGATCGCACAGGTACGTTATGCTAATGAAAAAGGGAAAATACGTTACAAAACCTTTAATGCAAAAGACAATAATTATTTCTGTCTAAATACCGTAAAATCAGAATGCTTTTATGGTTTAAAAACACAAGGCGAAGCATTTAAAAAAATACAAAACTTAAATGCACTTAAATTTAACAACGCCTATTACTATAAACTCTTAAAAAAAGAGAAAAATAGTATGCTACTACAAGACCCTGTAGAAAAACAAAAGTATGTCATAAAAGTAAGTACGCAAAAGAAAGGCTTTATGATAGATAACCGCTCTAATGAAAAATTAGCAGAAAAGTTAGCAACCTATTTATCTGGTTGTACATCACTTTCTAACGAAATAAAACAAGATGCATTTAGTGTGAAAATTGAAGAGAATTTATATCAAATTATAGAAGAATACAAAAATTGTAAAAAATAAAATATGCCAGATCAAAATAATAATACAGCAGTTGTAGCGTATAGGTATTATCCTAAACTGTCTTCTGTAGTGAGTACAGAAGATATTCCAGATATCCTTGGTTTTATAAAAGATGGCATTGATTCTTTATTTGAGAATATACATTATAAAGACTTACAATACAACAAAAGTCCAAGAGGAGATGCAGCTTTTTATAGTTTGTCTATTGTTTCTAAAAGATTAGATATAGAGTTACCTGGTACAGGTATTTATTTAGTATTGAATCCTGATGCAGATGCTACAAATATTTCAGCATTTCCAATTACAGTAGAATACGAATGGAAAATTCTAGCATACCTTCGTGATTTTAATTTAGCAAATTTTTCTTTTGCTCCGCAAGAGTTTTTTGAAATAGCATTGCGTGTATTAAACATTTCAGAAGAACAAGCAATTGCTAACTTTATTAATACATTTACAGAACCTGTAAACGATAGTATTACCAGTTTAGAGCAATTTGTAACAGATATTAATGATGCCAATAGTTATGTAAACTTATTGACACCAACACAAGAAACAACTTTAGTAGATGTTGTATCAGAAATTTACAATCAATCTCAAAAATATGCTACCTTAATAGGTTTTGCTACCTATATATCTAAAAATGATTTAGAAGACACCAAAGTAAAACTAAAAGAATTTTTTAGATCCTTATTGCCACAAGATATTGAAGAATATATCAAAGATATCATCATTCCAAAATTTAGAGCTACTCTTACCTTATCTGCAGGAATAGAATTTCCTAGAAATATTCTAAAACCTGTTTACGATGAGTATGGTAATTACCCTAATGGTGTAGATGAAAATGGATTGCCTTTAGTACTTACAGGAGAAGCTTTAACAGAATTACCTGTAGACTCAGAAGGAGGTCCAAAAGTATTGTTAACCTTTGAAGAAGCATTATTTTATGCAGATACAGAAGAAGGTTTTGGGTATAACTTAGATTTGGTTTTAAATACCAATTACCCTGCTCAAATTGGCAATACAGGGTTAATTGTAGACATACAAAACCTAAAGATAGATTTAAGTAAAACCACTAACATTACAGAAGCAGATTTAGACAATCGACCACCAGAATTTATGGGCGTTTATATGGAACGTACAGATATATTCCTTCCTAAAAAATGGTTTAAAAAAGAGACAGAACAAACGTTAGCCATTTCTGGAGAGAAATTATTAATTGGAACAGGTGGAATGTCTGGAACCATTGCTTTAAGAGCTACTTCTGCAGTAGATGCTGCAGGTCAGGTAACAGATTATTTTTCAAACTATTTTAATATTGATTATAGTTCTTCTGTTATTGTAACTTCTAACGGAATTGAAGAAAACATTACAGATCAATCTAATTTATTGGCACATATAAATGAGTTAAAGTCTCCTTATTTGTTAAAATTTAAATATCCATTAACAATAACGACAAGCACTGAAACTTTAACTTTTGATAATGAAATAAATTACAACAACTTTATAGGCAATATAGACCCAAACCAATTCATGTGGTTTCAATTAGGAAGCAATACAGACAAAGCTTGGAGGCTTGGGTTTAATCGCTTTGATTTAACATTTCATCATGGGCAAGTTGTAGAGTCTAACTTAAAAGCACGTATAGAAATACCAAAATTTAAAGACCTTACCAACCCTGATGATGATACAGCAATTGTCGATTTGGAGGGACATTGGTATAGTGCAGAAGATTTTTCTTTAACCGCCTCTTTTTTACAAGACCCACGTCGTTTAAGTTTATTCAATTTTATAAACATAGATTTTCTATCTGTAGAGATTGGAAAAGATGATGATCGTTTTTTCTTAGGAACTGCTTGCGAAATAGGTTTCGAGAATTCAATAATGAAAAAGATTCTTGGAGACCAAAAAATTCAGCTCCCTAATTTAAGAATCTATGAAAATGGTTCAATGGAAATTGTTGGGGGTAACGCATTTATTCCTACTAACATTTCATTAAACCTTGGGCCAATAGATATGGCTGTTACAGGTATTCACTTTGGTTCTTATCAACAAGAAGATAACCAAGATAGAATGCGTAAATACAACTATTGGGGTTTTGATGGGGCTATTAGTTTAGATCCTTTAGGTATTGATGCACGTGGTGAAGGTGTAAAATATTATTACACAGTGGATAATGATGAGCTTGATACCGATGGAAATCTAAAATATTCAGGAGGAGATAATTTCTTACGTATACAAACCATAGAAGTAGATTTAGTAATTCCAGGATCTGCAAGTCCAGGAGCAGCATTGGCTATTATACATGGTATGTTATCCATTCCAGAACCAGGAGAATCTCAAGAATATGTTGGTGAAGTTTCTTTAAAATTACCAAAAGCTAAAATTGCGGGTGGTGCAGCTATGAAATTGCAACCAAAATATCCTGCCTTTGTAGTAGATGCACATATAGATTTACCAGCACCAATACCAATTGGTCCTTTAGGGATTTATGGATTTAGAGGTTTGTTAGGTTTCCGCTATGTAGCAGAAAAAGAAGCCGTAGGTTTAAAATCTGGAGAAGATACTTGGTATGACTATTATACACATCCACCCAAAGGGGTTCATGTTTCTAAATTTAGTGGTCCAGAAAGAACTGAAGGCTATGATGTTCCTATTTCATTAGGAGCTGGTGCAGTTTTGGGTACAAGTTTCGATAGTGGAACAGTTATTTCTGTGAGAGCAATGCTTCTATTATCCTTGCCTACTTTATTTCTTGTAGAAGGAAAAGCGTCCATTTTAAGTGCTCGTTTAGGATTAGATGATAATCGTGAACCACCATTTTTTGCATTTGTTGCATGGGGGGATAATTCAATAGAAATGGGAATGGGAGCTGATTTCCAATTACCGCAAGATAATGGTGCGATTATAGATTTACAAGCAAAAGCAGAAGCTGGTTTCTTTTTTAATGGTCAAAAAAATTGGTATGTCAATTTTGGAACTAAAGAAAACCCAGTAACAGCAAAAGTATTAACAATAGTTACAGCCCAATCATATTTATCACTTTCTGCGAGAGGGATAGAAGTAGGCGCAAGAGTAGAATTTAATTTAAAAAAACGATTTGGTCCGGCCAAAGTACATATTTATGCATACTTAGAAATTGGAGGTTTTGTAAGTTTTGAACGTCCGCAAATTGGAGGTTACCTAGCTCTAGGTGGTATGGTAGACATAGATATTTGGATTGTAGGTGTAACTATAGGGTTAGATGCAATTTTCTCTGTAGAAGCTCCAAAGCCTTTTTTAATTTATGCAGAAATTAAACTGAAAGTTTGTATTAAGATTTTTTGGAAAAAAATATGTAAGAGTTTTACCATTAAAATAAAATTAGGAAAGGAAAGCAATATAATTGATGTGTCTCCTATACCTGCATTACCTTATGAAGGAGACACAGATAGAACCAAAGAATTGGTACAGGGAATGCATATGTTAACTAATGAATCTTTTGAACTTGATTTCATTAATGTAGATAATGCAGGTGATTTTATAGTGAATCCAAACATAGAAATTACTAAGACAATTCCATTAGACACCTATATTGATATTAAAACAGCAAAAGGATTAAATCCAATCGCTGTTTCTACAATAATTGGAGGTCATACAGGTGGTGCAGATAATTTTATTGATTTAGTACCTCCTCAGAAAGTAATAAGGGGGGGGAGGGAAATTCGCCAAGTGAAACATAAATATTCTATTGAAGATATAGAAATAAAAGCATTATCATCTTTTAATGAATGGGTAGAATATCACCCTTTTGAAGCTTTGGTGAAATTAGAGGATAGAGGAAAAGTAAATAATCTTCGTATTGGATATTGGCAAAGAGCTGGAAATCAATATGACGCTATTCGATTGTTAGCCACCAATCCTTTTTCATACACAGAAGCAGGTGAACCTGGTTGGTTAATTCCAGAAGAATATGGGGTAACACCATCAGAATTATTTTGTAAGAGTGAAGAAATAGTACATGACTGTGCTAACTTTTTAAATAAAGAATTAGGAACAACATATTTCCCACCAACACAATATATTGGGCATTATATTAATGGTGCATACTTTACATTAGAGGAAGGTTTTGAAACTTCTGTTAATATAAATAAAGACGGAACACAAGATGTAACTGTTAGTGATGATAACTTTAGAATAAAAGAGACCCCTAACGATTTAGAGTTTGATAGATTTTCTGACTTTGATAAATCCTTAGAGTTTGATAATGGTAATCATCTAATAATAATTTTACCTGAGCCATCTGTAGAAATCAGTTTACAATTAACAACTTATGGAGAAGGTGTAACCATTCGATATTATAAATCTACAGGCATAGAAAATAACAATGCTGTATATGTAGAAATTGATAATGAGTATAAAACAGCAAGTGAATTATCTGAAGAGATTATTTATAATCCTGAAGAACCTACTGATAGTCCTGAAGAACAAATTTTAGTTTCCAAAATTGTTATAGAGACAAAAAACAGAATAAATGGTGGTATAGGATTCATGCAAATACAGAGTTCAGAGAGTCAAAATGAAAAAGGATTCGAAGTTGGAAAGCAGGTTGATAGAATAGTTGGCTCTAAGTATTATACAACTTCTTTACAAGAAGTTTGTTGGATGACAGTTGAGAATGAAGAGTATAATTTAACAATTCCAGGAGAAGAAGCGGTAGAAAAAGAGCAGGAAGACATGGTTGCTGCTGTACAAAAAACAATACAACCAATATGGAGACCAAATACCAAGTATTATATCCGCTTTAGATTAAAAGATGAAGTAGATAATGGTAATAGTGCTGAAGGTATATTTGATTATTATTATGGGTTTAAAACTGCAGGGCCACTTGGTCATTATCATAAGGATTCGAATGTAGATTATTTACCAACTGGTGCAAATCCAGATCAATACCCATTAACTTCATTACGTCAGTATATAGATTATGATAGATCATACCCTAATGCAGATGGTAGCTTATTACAGGCAAAACCAATTTTCTATGGAAATAATCAATGTAAAATTGCAATTTATTTTAGTAAGCCGTTAACGTATCATATGCTTAGTAAATGGGAGGCATATAATGGTTTGCCAGAATTAACTGGAAATATGCACATTACAATTAAAGATCCAGTTACAAATGTTGTTATTCCTTACCCATTGCCTACTGATTTTGAAAGAGAGTTGATACCAAATGGAGAAACTTTTGCCACATTTTTAGAAATAGATTGGGTAGATGTTTTATTGCCTCTAGATGATCAAGAAGTAGAAGTTCCTGTAAAGTTAAATATTTTAGATAAAGTCGATCAATCTTTAGGAGAGTATAAAGTAATATTTTCTAACTTAATTAATAGACAACATATTAGAATTGATGACGAAGCTATTCTATTTGATAATCAAAATATAATTGGAGGGAAAATACAATTTGAGGTTAATGGAGCAAACATAGAATACACTATTCTAGAAATAGGAAAAGAAGAGGAAGCTACTTGGTTAAAAGTAGACTGGACAGAAGTTCAGTTGACAAATAATGAAAAAGTAGAAGTTCCAATAGAATTAAATATTATAGATAAGAATGGTCAATCTTTAGAAGGGTACACTGTATTATTCTCTAAATTAATGAATAGGCAACATATTAGAGTTGATGATGAAGCAATTTTATCTGATAATCAAGATTTAATAGGTGGTAAAATTCAAGGAGAAGTTAATGGAACTAACATAGAACAAACGATTCTAAGTATAGGAAAAGAAGAGGCTACTTGGAATATCGATAATGACCCTAGAATTCCTGCCAACTTACAGATATTAAATAAGATGGTAGAACATATTAACGAGAATGATGATGCAATAAAATGCGATTTAAAAATAGGAAAAGCTATAGTACCTAATAGTTATTCTTTCAATACAACATTAACAAATTTAAAACCTAGTAAATTATATACTGCTCAAGTTTATAATGCTTTCGATAAAGAGAGCCCAAGTTCACTAGAAAATGCAAAAAGCGAAGAGGTACATCAGTTCGTTTTTCAAACATCAAAATATGATAATTTTAAAGAACAGGTAGAAAGCTATTGGTTACAAGAATTAGATACTAATAACAATGTAATTGAACAACGACAAGCTGTTTTTGAAATTCCTTTAAATTTAAGTGAGTTAGAAATTACTACAGCATATAATATAGTAGCTGGAAATAATGATGTTAATAGTGATAATTTAGAATCTCAATACTATCATTTATTTGATAGAGCAACAGCAGGAGTTCTAAAATTTGTCCCTTTAGACCCGCCTACAAATACAGAGTTTAATATTTTAAAGAATTCTACCACAGATAAAACTATTGGTATTTTAATTAGAAATCCAGAACCCTTTAATATTCCTAAAATTCCTTTAGAAGATATAGAAGGCAGTATTGCGGTGGTTAATGCCTCAGGAAGTATAGATGTTGATTATAAAGTATTGTATTCTAAAGATTATTCACAAGCATTAATTATGCATAGTAGTAATGAAATTACTGTTGAGATATTAAATTTTAGATTCATATATAAAGTATGGAACGGTTCTAAATATGTTGAAAGTAGTGACGTGTTAGTAGAGAACATTTTAATAAAAAAAGAAAACTAGAAAAAGATGAGTCCGATAAATGAAAATAATCCAAATGCCTTTATTCTAACTTTAAATGTATTTCAGCAGCAATCAAACTCAAATAATAAATCTGCTACTATTCCTATTGTAGGAAATGATAATAATTACACAATAGATTGGGGAGATGACACTATAGAAACAGGCTTAACATCTAGCCCACACCATGAGTATCAAGATTGGGGCCTTTATGTTGTTAAAATTACAGGAATTATAAATCATATTAATTACGGAGATTATAGTTTAGATATTGAGCACTATAGACCACAAATAGTTTCTATAGATCAATGGGGTAATATTCCTTGGAAATCTATGGAAAAGGCTTTTATGTATACAAGCGTAAAAATATTAGCTATAGATACCCCAGATTTATCTTCAGTAACAGATATGTCTCAAATGTTTTTTAGTATATTTTCAAATAATGAGTACTCTAATATTGAAAACTGGGATGTAAGTAATGTTACAAATATGCATAGTATTTTTTCCGGTACTACTCCATGGGGAAATACCTTTAATAAAGATATTGGTAACTGGAATGTTAGTAGTGTTACTAATATGACTAGTATGTTTGAAGCTGCTATTACTTTTAATCAAAATTTAAGTAATTGGAATGTAGAGAATGTGGTTTTTATGAATAATATGTTTCAATTTACAATCTTGTCAACTAAAAATTACGATGCACTTTTAATCGGGTGGAGTAATTTGAATTTGAAACAAGGTGTAGCTTTGTCATCACATTCTACAATTTGTCTTGGACAAGAAGCAAAAACTAGAATAATTAGTAATTTTAATTGGCAAATTACTGATTATGGAATAGATTCAGAATGCAAAAATATAAGTTTAGAAAAAAGCATTATAACTGCTAACATAACTACTATTATTGCTAATGGTACAAATTTTTCAATCATTACAGTTCGGTTAAAAGATAATTTAGAAAATGATATTTCAGTAGGAGGAGGAAAGGTAATTATTGAAACAAATCTGGGAAATATAACTACTACTATAGACAACAATGATGGCACTTATACGGCACAACTTACATCATCTATCGCAGGAACTGCTGGACTATCATTTACAGTAAACGATATACAAGCTACTAATACAGTAGAAGTAGTTTTAGAACAAGATATTGATTTAACCCTAAGTACTATAATAACTAACCCAAACAGCATAATAGCTAATGGTTCAGATATTTCTATTATTACAGTTCATTTAAAAGATAGTTCAGGCAATAATATTACAAATATTCAAGATGTTGTTATTGAAACAAATCTTGGAAATATAACTGCTACTATAAACAACAATGATGGTACTTATACTGCACAACTTACATCATCTATCGCAGGAGCTGCAGGACTATCATTTACAGTAAACGATATACAAGCTACCAATACAGTAGAAGTAGTTTTAGAACAAGATATAGATTTAACCCTAAGTACTATAACAGCCAATCGTTCTGCAATATATGCTAATGGAACAGACATTTCTATTATTACAGTTCATTTAAAAGATAGTTCAGGAAATAGTGTTACAAATATTCAAGATGTTGTTATTGAAACAAACCTGGGAAATATAACTACTACTATAGACAACAATGATGGTACTTATACTGCACAACTTACATCATCTACCGCAGGAGCTGCAGGACTATCATTTACAGTAAACGATATACAAGCTACTAATACAGTAGAAGTAGTTTTAGAACAAGATATTGATTTAACCCTAAGTACTATAACAGCCAATCGTTCTGCAATATATGCTAATGGAACAGACATTTCTATTATTACAGTTCATTTAAAAGATAGTTCAGGAAATAGTGTTACAAATATTCAAGATGTTGTTATTGAAACAAATCTTGGAAATATAACTGCTACTATAAACAACAATGATGGCACTTATACGGCACAACTTACATCATCTACCGCAGGAGCTGCAGGACTATCATTTACAGTAAACGATATACAAGCTACTAATACAGTAGAAGTAGTTTTAGAACAAGATATAGATTTAACCCTAAGTACTATAACAGCCAATCGTTCTGCAATATATGCTAATGGAACAGACATTTCTATTATTACAGTTCAACTTAAAAATAGTGCTGGAGAAAAGATCACTCTAGGAGAAGAAACAGTTGTAATCTCAAATTCTTTGGGTAACTTAACCCAAACTATCAATAATGATAATGGTACATATACGGCAGAACTCACATCTAATGATATCGGAGATGTTGATTTAATATTTACTGTAAATAACAATACTTCACAAAATACTGTTAAAGTAAAAATTATTGAAGATTTTACTACAAAAGCTTTTATTACAACCTGGTTACTTAGCGAACAATCTGTAGAAAAACAAATAACAATTCCTACAAATGGTAATGGGTATAGTTATAAAGTAGATTGGGGAGATGGAATTGTAGAAACTGGTTTTACAGAAAATGCTACACATAATTATGAGAATTCTGGAGAATATACAGTGAAAATTTCAGGAATTTTTCCTCAAGTATATTTCAATTCTTCAGCTTCAGCATTACAGGTTTTAACTATTGAACAATGGGGAGACATCGAATGGAACTCTATGTATAGAGCTTTTAAAGGGTGTATAAACTTAATAAGTAATGCTTCAGATTTTCCAAACCTATCAAATGTTACCGATTTATCGGAAATGTTTTCAAACGCTACTGTATTCAATCAAGATATTGGTTCTTGGGATGTAAGTAACATAACGAATATGGATTCTATGTTCTACAGAGCCTCAACTTTCAATCAAGATATTGGGGATTGGGATGTAAGTAACATAACAAACATGGATTCTATGTTCTTAAGCGCATCATCGTTTGACCAAAATTTAGGAGCTTGGGATGTGAGCAATGTAGAAAATATGGGTTTTTTGGGTAGCTCGTCACCACTAACACCACCTAGAACAAGTATTTTCACAGGAGTTAAATTATCCACTAAAAATTATGATGCACTTTTAATTGGTTGGAGTAAACTTAATTTAAAGCCAGACATTCATTTTGCTGTAGAAAGCTCATATTGTAATGGCGAAGAAGCAAGAGCTATTATAGAGAACTTTGGCTGGATAATACAAGATAATGGATTAAATTGTAAAAGTATAGTTGATTTATCAATCACAGAAAACACATTATTACAAACACCAACATTTTATTTACAGTCCGTTGGTTCATTAGGTGTTGATAGTACCAAAGGGATTCATCTAAGATGGGCTTTCGGAGGCGTTTTAGGAGAAAAACACTTGCCCAAGAGAAATTATGCTACAAATACAAATAATTTTAATAAACCAAATGATATAGTAACTGTTTATAGAACATCATATCAAAAAGTTCAATTTACACTAGACTTGTCTGAAAGCCCAACAATTATTAATGATAATAATAAATTTTGGATATATAGTTTTACAAATGATCGCAAGTTTTACGTGTATTTCAGAAGTACAATAAAATATGATCAAGTAAGAGCATCAATCAATCCTTTATCAGATCCATCTGGATTTATTCAAAGTTATGGTGATGAACTTATTGAAATTGAAAACAAAAAAGAATTGTTTTTTGCAGTAGAGTTAAAAACTGTAAATACTATTTCTAACTCTTCTTTGCAATTAGAAAGTTTATCTGTATCAGATTCTACAAAACCTTCATTTAAAGTAGTTTCTTCAAGAAAAACATTTTCTTCATCAGAATTAAATACTGTAAGAGTAGTCAATGAAAATATAAGAAGTATTCGATTTAAACCAACAAACTGCCAAGTATCTGAAATTCAATTTGAATTTTATAATGATTTTATAACTTCAGTAAATAGTAGTGATGAATTGTCATTTATGGGAGATTTTGGTTTAACACTAGTCAACGATATTGCATTTTCACAATTAGAACCATCTCCAGAATCAGTAAATGGTCGTTGGCAACGTTTTAATGATGGTGCATATGTAAAAGTAGATAATTACAAAAAAAAATGGGACCGTCCTATGGTAGGTGATGAATCGAATAGGAATATAAAACAAATTGTCGAAAAGTATATAGAATTAAGTAATGAAGACGTATTAAACCCAACAGCAATAGAGTCAGTTCCTATTGATGAAAGTATTGGCGAAAATGATGAAAATTTTGAACTTATTAAAATTTCAAACTTAGACCAACTAAATTCAGCAGCATACGATTATCATATAGCTAGAATGTTAGGTTTAGGATTCTTAGATATGGATACTACTGTTTTTGAAGGAGAGTATGTTTATATATCTGCTTATGTTTCTACTGGAGACTTAGAAGATGGTTTGGGTAAAAGAGAGGTAAAGCATTTGGCAATGAGTTTACCAACAAAAATAGAGGATGAACGCTTACCATTACCAGTAGATTTAAAAGAAATTGTACCAGGGGCTTTTCTAGGAAATGAGGGAGAAAAATCAAATATTACAGATGAAGATGGTTATGCTCGTAACGGGGAATCTAGATATGTATCTTTATATGCTGAAAATCAACCGTCAGATTTAATTGAATCACTATTTTATTTAAATGAAAGTGAATTTTCATTATCAAATTACACAGATCCTATTTATTCAGGACTAGAGTATGAATATAGAGCTACTGAAAGACTTCCTGGAGACGAACCAAATTGGCAAAAACCAGAACTGGCAAATGATCCAAATTATTCTAATTTAGACTCTTCTGGTAGTGAACATTATGAAACAAGAGTATTAGAAATATCGGATACAGGAAAACCCCTCTATATACACAAACAAAATAGAAGTGGTGTTCATTATTATCGTTCTTATGGGATTAATTGGTTTTCTAGAGTAACAACTAATAGTTTAGATAATAGTAGTTTAGAGAAGTCTATAGTAACAAAATTACAACCTAAAAACACACTAATACCACCTTCTAATGTTAATTCATTATTAATTAGACCTGAGCAACCACTTTTTTTAACATCAAAGGAAGAACAGGATACGCTTTCCGAGATAACTAATGATGATACTTTTGTAAGATTAACTTTTGACTATGACACCAGTCATGAGCTTATTACGAGAATGATACCATTGGATTCTAGTGTAACAAATGAAGAAATATTAGATGCTATTAACTATGATGATTCGAGTGTTTTCTACTCTGATAAAGAAGAAATTTTAGCAAAAGAAATTGAAGTTTTTTTTAGAGACCAAGTACCAAATAATGTTAAAGGGAAAGTAATTTCTGTTGTTGACAATGATACTAATGAACTTCTATCTGACTTATTAGTGGAAGATTATTTTTTAGCGAGTATAAATAAAACGATAACACCTACAATAACTTCAGGTACAGAAGATAATTATAGTGGAGGTGCGTTTATTTTAGGTAACCAACAACATATAATTCATAGCGTTTCCCAAGGAGTTGATGGTATTATATTTTCTGTATACAAAAAGGAAGTTAGTGATGCTCTTTTAAATGATATTCCATCTTTAGATGCAACCAATTTAAAGCCAATTCAAATAACTGGAGAAGGTTACTTTATGGCAATAGAAAACATGCAAAATAAGGATAGTTGGGGAATACCTAATCCAATACCATTAAAAATTGATGTTACTTTTTTAAGTAAAGTAGATAATGATGAGAATATACAACTTCATAGAGAAATATTAGAAACTATAGACGTCGATGGTAATCCTGAGCGACAAGTAGAAAAGTCGCGTGGAATTTGGTCTAATCTTGATGATGGACATACAACTGTAGATAAAGTACTTGAACCTTACGAAGCTATTTACGATTTAGAAGGTAAAATTACTGGTTATAAAACAAGACATCAAGGAAATTATAAAGTTACATTTCATAGTGTGCAATTAAACGAACACCCTCAATATAACGAGAATGGAGTATCAGTAGAGTGGTTTAGAGGTACTGCTAGAATATTTACAGAGGGTAGTGTTCAAAATGGAGTGAATAAAAAAACACGTAAAGTTTTACCAGTAGTTAAAATTGAAAATGTAATTAGACCAGATTTAATTGCTCCTTTTAATGATTTAGTAGTTTATGTTAATGATCCAACATTTCCTGAGTATGATAATACAGGACTTTTGAAAGATGAAGGTTATGATCATATTCAAACAGGAAATAATATATCAGTTAATTTTTACCCTAGTTATAAAGTTTACCTTTATGCTGATGATACTTATGGACTTACAAAAGATCTAATTCCTAATCAAGGAGATGGAGCAACAGCATATTCAATTTTTGGGTTAAGAGCTTGTGAAAGAGAGCGAGAATTAAGTTTAATGCGTGATAAGTATATTTCTAAAATTAGTGTACCTAGTTTAATGTTTGCTCAAGAAACAATAGAAGCTAAAATACCAGAAAAACCAAAGGGTGCAGCTTATGCTACACGACCTGATTTCTTTGGAAGATCTACATATACTATAAGTACAAAATATAAGCATAAGCCAAATAGTGTGTTGTTTTATAGATCTAATGATGAAGCATTATTAAATGCACTTTATGAAAAATCAACTGTTCTTGAGATTAAAGAAGAATTGAAAAAATTAGAGATTAGTGACGAAATAAACCATGCTGAAGCCTGGAGGAATTTTTTAAATTTTGATGAAATAAAAATTGATGGTGATTATAAAGAGTACTCATACAATAATGAGAATGATGATAAATTTAAATTTCCATACCCAGATAAATTAAATTTCTTTTTATCGGCAAATGAAGTTATAAAAACGTTAAATAAAAACATTGTCAATACACCAAATCCATTAATCAAATTATATAATACGGATACAAATGATCCTGAAACTAATGTTGGAACTACTCCTTCAGGAAAAGATGATCAAACTCGTAACTTCGTGAAAGGCACTATATATAATGCTTTTGTTCCACTTACAGAAGTGCCCATTATTTATAAACATATAAAAGGTACTGAAGACAATTTTCCAGATTACCAGCCAATTAATAAAAAACAGGTTATTAGAGATAAAAATGGTTATGTGTTATCTCCAGATGTTAAAGGTAATGGTTTTGATATGGCACCAATGATGAAAATTATAGGAACAAAACCTGATTACGAAACTCAATTTGTTGACTTCAATTTAGATGGAACCTCTAACAATATTTATTTTTATGGAGTACGTGAAGTAAGTTCACAAATGAAAATGGGAGAATATAGTCCATTTTTAGGACCAATAAAATTGGTAAATACCAACCCTCCAGAAACTCCAGAGGTAAAACGTATTATGCCAGTATTGGAAAATATAGTTTTAGGAATAGCTCCATCTATTCAGTTAGAAATTAATGCATATCCAGAAATACAAAATATTAAAAAACTAACAGTATACCGTGCTTTAAATAAATTAGATGCACAATCTGTTCGTACTATGCAATTGATAAAAGTTATTGATTTAGAAGAAGAAAACATTATAAATGAATCTATTTGGAAGGTACATGATACCTTTGAAGATTTAGAAGATGTTCCTTATGGAAATGGAATTTTCTATCGTATTACAGTATCTAGGAAAGTTGAATATGTAGATAAAAATGGCGCTACAATTATCGAGTATCAACCATCACAAGCTTCAAAGATAGTTGCTTCTATGATGGTAGAAGTAACAAACCCTTCTGCTCCAATATTAGATTATACGCCTGATTATATCTCCTTGGATGGAACAATTTTATTCAATATTATCTTACAGTGGCAAAAGACTTGTTATAAAGGAAAATACCATATTTATAAAATGAATGCTCAAGGTAATTGGATTAAAATACATGAACTAAAGAGTAATGAAAGTACTATAGAACTTTCTCTTTTAGATACAGATTTAGGTTCAGAGAATTTAACCATTAAAAATGAAGAAGATCCAGTATATCATCATTTTAAAGTTACGGCTGAAAATACATCAGGTATGTTAAGTACAGAAGAGAGAATACTAACGATTCCTAATATAAATAATTTACCGAAAGAAGGAATAGGAAATTTAATTATAGGGGATACAAATATTGTTAGTTAAAACTTTAAAAAATAGATTATGGCAGAACAAAATAGAAGTGTTTTAAAAGAGTATTTTAGAACAGGAAAAAAACCAACAGAGCAAAATTATACAGATATTATAGATAGTTTTGTTAACAGAAGCGATGATGATTTTGTAGAAGCAATTCATCCACTAACAGATGCAACAACAACTCAAAAAGGTATTGTTGAACAGGCTACACTTGCTGAGGTTGAAGCAGGAACGGATAGCACAAGATTTGTAACCCCTAAGGGGGCTAAAAGAGCTGTGGAAACTTTTACTACAGAATCCATTAAAAAAATTACAAAATTATTTAATATTAACGATTTAAACACTACTGATGTTTATGAGATGTTGCCTGCTCAAGGAGCAAATAAAATAATATCCGTTCATAAGACAATATTTGATATAAATATAACAATTCCTTATAATAATAACGCTACAAATCATCTTCTAGAATTAGATGTGAATTCTGAATATTTTGTTGGGAATAGTAATTTTATGGATATTACAGTTGCAAATAGAGAGATATCTATAACAAACCCATCCAGTGGTAATTTTTCTAAAAGTATATTTAATAAACCTCTAAATCTTAAACCTAAAATTAATGAGAATGGTGGAACATTAGATGTAAAAGTAATTGTATTTTATTCAGTAATTGATTTAAGTTAAAGAGTGTCTTTACTTTATAAAAAGGATAGATTGTTTAGGAATTTATTTCTAGTTTAACGATAATTTAAAAGAATAAACAATAAGTATATTTAAGAAAAGTATTTTTAAAACAGGAGATTTTCCTGTTAAAATCCAATTTTGTGAACTAATAAAAAGTTTTTGACGGAGATGATTGAAAAGGAATAAAAGACTATACAATTAGTGCCAATGGAAATATGTTAATTAATATAAAATTTATAAAAATCAGAAAAAGATGATAGTAGATAAAACAACCTTAAAAACCTATTTTGAAACAGGAGATTTTCCTACAGAACAAGAATTTATTAACCTTATTGATAGTCTAGAGGAGGTCTCTGAAATTGTAGGACATAATTATACAGAACTAAAAGGTTTAGTTGACTCTAATAGCTTAGACATAAACAAACGTTATATTTTAAATGATTACGTACATAAGTATTATATAGATAACACAAATTCGAATGGGAAAATTATAAAAAGAGAAATTTCAGCTATTATTTCTGGTTTTGCAACTTTTGGTGATTATGTTGAAGATTTACCAATAGGCACGGAAGTTACTATAACTAAACTTCCAGAAAATTATTCAGGTACTCTTGTCATTGGTGATAAAAGTACAGTAAGCGGTGTGTATTCAGACTATTATTTTCGTTTTAGTAATCCAGAAATTCATTCTGTAGCAGGTTTTGAAGTTCAATATTTTATTAATAGATTTAATAATATTACAGAAGGTGTTACAGTTAATGATACAAATGGAAAACCTGTATTAAAACCAACGGGTATTATAAATACCGAAGTTCATGATGGTACACCATATATGGATATGACTGCAATAGAAAATGCATCACCAATATCAGAAAGAATCCTATTAACCCCTATTTCAGAAAATAGTTTCGATTTAGAAGCAAAGAGTTTAATATACTTAGGAGATACAGTTCATTTTGATTTTAATGATAATGAAGTAAAAAATGATAATAAAGTTATTATTGGAGAAAGAAATGGGTTTATAAAGAGGAGAATTAATAATGATTTAAATATTGATGTAAATTGTAATTGGAGAGAGCAAAAATTTAGAAGATGGTTATTAGCGGATGACAACATTGATATGTTTATAAACGTTAATGAAGATAGTAGTGATTTAAATGTTATGACTGCGTTTGAGGGTAAATATTTGTTTACTTCAGAGTTTAGAAAAAAAACAGATTCCAATTATTTTTATATTATTCCTGCACCAGAATACGTATTAAAAAACCTCGATGTAAACGGAAAAGTAAAAGATTTTGAAGCCTTTGCAATAAATAATATTAAGGCAAAAGATTTTTCAGTATTTGAATTGGATGAAAATAAACAACCTGTAAATGTTACAAAATGTGTAATTAACTTTTTAGAAAATTCTGTTTTTCAAAATAACATTAATACTTTAAACTTAAATCTGTACATAGATGATCTTCAAATATTAAAGAATTCTACTTTCACCTGCTATGCTAATTTAGTAAATTCGAACAATACAACCGTTGAAAAAATAATTACATTAGATTCTTTGTTTGTTGATAATTTTAATTCAAATTATTTTAAGAATGTAAATTTTCTTAGTCATAGTTCTGGTAATGTTTTAAAATCTTTATTTGAGAATGTTGTTTTTGGAACGAATGGGCATCAAATAACTATTGGTTCAGGGCCACATGAAAGTGTTACATGGATTGAATTAAATATGCTTAATTGTAATTTTAATAACACTTCTTACGGTTCTTACAGCACTGGAATAAAAATATTAAACTTAGAGTGTTTAAATTCTTGTTTATATTTTTATTCTAATAAACAAAGATTATTACAAGATAGTATTATAAGTAATTCTGTCTTTAAGAATGCTACTTTAAGATGTTTAAATAATAATATAAATGTAGTGATTTCTGGATTAATAATTCCTGAAAAAGATTCTCCTGAAGGTTGGATATATTCCATTCCAAAAACTTTGAATTCTATTGAAATAAAGAGAATTTCTTCCACAGGTGAGTTGTATTATGAAGAAGAATCTTCAGAGAATGATACTTTTACAAAAAATATTTTTGTATGGAATCAAGCAACTAACAATTGGGATCTTACTGATATTCAAAATGATATTGATTTAACAAATTACGTAACTTTAGATAGTTCTCAAACCATTTCAGGAGAGAAAACATTTAATAGAAACCTTGGTGTTGGAGAACAATCTAAACTAAAATTTTATGCTCCTGATACTTCTAATGCACCTGGAGCGGGATTTGACTTAAATTTAGAAAGTGAAGTTTTCGGAGTCGAAAACCAAGGTTTACTAATTGATTCAGATTTAAAATTGGGAGGAGATTTAAACTTATCAAATAATAATATAAATAACGTAAAAGACATCACTGCTGAAAAATTTAAAAAATCAGACGGGTTATCAACTCAGTTTTTAAAAGCTGATGGTTCTGTAGATGGTAATACTTACGCATTAATAAGTCAACTGTTTAGTGGTAATTATAACGATTTAACGAATAAACCGACTAATTCAGGTGGTGAACCTAATGTGCAATCAGATTGGAATGCTACAAGTGGCGATGCTTTAATATTAAATAAACCATCAATACCAACTAATAATAATCAACTTACTAATGGTGCTGGGTATATAACCTCAGCTGATGTTAGTAATGCAAATACATTAGATGGTTTAGATAGTAGTCAATTCTTAAGAAATGATCAAGACGGAACATTAAATGGTAATCTAATAGTATCAACAAATTTAACTGTTGGTAATTATCTATTAACAGATGAAGCTGGTATAATTTCTAATAACGCTCTAATAAATGCTGGCTTAACCATAAGAAATTCAGGTTCTGGAGATGCTAGATTACGAATGGATGTAGGAAGTGGAGGTTTTACATTAGGTGTTGATAATTCAGATTCAAATAAGTTTAAAATAAGCGGAGGAGATTCATTAGGTACATCTGATAAATTTACATTAGACTCTTTTGGTAGTTTTGAACTTAATGGTGATGATCAATCTGGTATTAGAATATATAAAGGTTCAGGCGCAGAATCTGGGTCTTTCTGGTTTGCAGCAAAAGATGATTCAAATAGTGGTTGGGACACTACAAAGAGATTCGGTTTTTATGAAACAGACAGAAGATGGTGTGTAGAAGGAGACTTTATTGTAACAGAAGATGTTGTAGCTAATAATTTTCAATTGTCTTCAGATATCAATTTAAAAGAAAATATAAAACCTATAACAAGTAAAGATATTATTGATATAGATTGGAAGTCTTTTAATATGAAAAAAGATGATACCAAATCAAAAAGATATGGTGTTATAGCGCAGGAACTAGAGGAGACGAATCCAGAATTAGTTAAAACGAATGCTAAAGGGGAAAAATCTGTTTTATATATTGATTTATTAATAGCCAAAATAGCAGAATTAGAAGCTAGGTTAGATAAACTTGAAAATTAAATCTTATGGCAGTATCAAATACAGATGATTTTTCTTTAGAAGATGTAAAGAATGAAATTGAAAATAATGGAGGGTCTACTACCAATAGTTTAGTTGAAGCTTTTGCTAATGCAAATGCTAATGGTTTTGATTCTTCTTATCAAGGTAATAAGGATAGTTTATTGAATTTTAGGAATTATAATCATATAATTCACAATATACTTGTAATAGGTACAGACGCTACTGGTGCCATTAATTCTACTCGGTTCCATACAATTTCAAATGTATCTGCTACAAGCGTTGTTAGTGTTAAATTTACCTATATAGGTAATTTTGTGGCTGATTTCTCTCCAACAGTTTCCTATAATGGAAATACAATAAACATAGGTTATTCAATAACGATGGATTTAAATTTAGATCCTTCTACTTATGTTATAGAACAACCATTTTCTGTTGCTTGGACAAATTGTGATACTGGAACAAATATTTCTATAAAAATGGAAGTTTTATCTTCGTCTATAGATACTGTACCAACTCAAAACAGTTCTACTATATCAATTTATGACCATTGTTAAAATTTAATAAGTAAAAGATTTATGATAGTACTTTTAGACAACGGACACGGATCCTTAATAAACGGAGAATATCAGACAGCTGGTAAAAGAAAGGATTGGCAAGAAAAAGGTATTATTTACGAAGGCGAATTTAATAGAGCCATTGTAAATGGTATAATAGAGCAGCTTACGTTTTATAAGATTCCTTATGTAAATATTGCTCCAGAATATTGGGATGTACGTCTAGAAACACGTATAAAACGAGCCAATAAATATCCTGCTCGTAGCAGTTTTTACTTAAGTGTCCACAGCAATGCTGGAGGTGGACATGGGAGTGAAATCTTCACCTCTCCTGGCAATACCAAAAGTGATAAAATAGCTACAGTTTTTGGTGAAGAATTTCAAAGTGAATTTCCAGATAGGCACTTACGTACAGATTTTAGTGATGGTGACCTTGATAAAGAAAGACGCTTTTATGTGCTTACAAAAACCAAAATGCCCGCAATTTTAACTGAAAATTTCTTTATGGATAATTTTGAAGAGTTTAGAGATATTTTAAACACCAGAGAAGGCAGACAAAAGATTATTGATTTTCATATAAAAGCAATTATAAGAACTAAAATTGAAATATTTAAAGAGTCAGCACCATTAAATTTTTAATCTTAAAACAAAAAATGAAATACATAAAACAGTTATCAATAATTCTACTTTTTAGTAGTTTATTTCTCTCATGTAATAGCTTAAAAACAGCTGTTTATGACCAGTATTCATATCAAAAAACAGTAGAGATAAAAGTGGAAACATCTAATTTAATAGACAAAGCCACTTTACCTTATGGAAAGCATTTAAAAGAGATCGGAGAGCTTGGTATAGAGATTCAAAAGATAATAGAATATGAAAAAAACAAACCAAATAATGAGATTACATATGCCATGTGGCAGGTTTTAGCCAATAAAGATAAAAATTTATTAGTAGGTTTCTTTAAACGATGGAAAGAAAAAGGACAATTAAAACCTTTTTTTATAAAAGAAGCAAAATCACAGATTATAGAAGCAATGGATTTACTTTTAAAGTATGAAGCAAAAAAAGATAAAGAAACTAAAGATAAACTGTTACAACTTATAACAAATTAAGATATGGATTTTGACGCATTATTAAAAGAATTAAAATCGGAACTAGTAAATATTTTTGGAGAGAAATGGAAAGATTTAAAGAATGAATCCAGAAAAGATATTGACCAATTTTTAGAAAGTAGTAAAGAAAAATTAAAACGTTGGACTAAACTATTAGCTAGCGGAGAAATAGATATAGAAGATTACGAGTGGCTTATTAAAAGTCAAAAAGACCTTATGTTTATGCAAACTTTACATAGTTCAGGCGTAAATAAAATAAGTTTAGGTCATTTTAAAAACAAAGTAATTAAAACTATCATTGGGGTGGTAAAGACAGTAATACTTTAATTAAAAATATGACGACTGAACGAATTAAAGATTTAGATATTGTTAACTGTATCAATGCTTACGCTATTATAGATAATAAATACTGGGTTAATAAACAACAGATAGCAAAACAACTAGATATTTCTGTAAATGAACTTCAAGATATTGTTAAAAATTCTGAAACTATTGTTATAAATAATGAAGGGAAATTAACAACAAGGAAATTGTACCAACAAAAAACACCATTTTTAGATAAACTTTTAAATACAATTAAAAACAAAATAGAATAATGGTATTATTAACTTCAATATTTTCAGAAGGTGTTATTCTTTCTGCATTAGGTGGATTAGCTTATCCCTTATTAACATTACTTGAACGTATACAACAACCAAATGCTCAAAAGATAGATTTAAAAGATCTCTCTTTTTATATTTCGTTATTAATTTATGTTTTTCTAGCAAGTGTTGTTGGTTACATCTATTTTAATGATAAAATTGATTTTGGTGTAAATGATCGACTTTTAGCTGTTCATATTGGTATAACTTCTCCTTTACTTATTCGTTCTTTAGCATCAGTATTTCCAAAGCAGAAGCTATCAAAATAGACAATATGAAACTAGGAAAAGATAAAACTATTTTTAATTGCCATACGCATATATTTACAATAGATCATGTGCCAAATGAGTTTGGTCGTACTTTTGTTCCTCGATTTCTATCTAAAATTCTTACTATAAAATTAGTAAAATGGTATTATAATAAGTTTACTAGTAGAGGAAACTATCAATATAAAAAATTTAGACACTCTTTAAAAAAAATAAAATACGGAGTAATAAGAATTTGCAAATGGACTTATGTTCTTTATTGGTTAATTTTATTGGTTAGTTTTATCTTAAAATGGTTTTTTAAAATTTTAACTTCATTTTTAAAAGTTGATTTTCTCTTTAGTAAAGAATTGAGAGATATCACTAAAAGATTTTTAACATTAGGACGCTATTCTCTTAACTATAAATCTCAAGCCAGAATTTATGATTTATTAGAAAAAACATATGAAAGGAATACGAAAGTAGTGGTACTTTCTATGGATATGGATTATATGGAGGCTGGCAAACCAGAGATTAAATATTTAGACCAATTAGATGAGTTAAAAATTGTAAAAAAGAATAATTCAGATTTATTACCTTTTATTTTTTTAGACCCAAGAAGAGTGAACGAAACAAAATTATTAGAAGGAAAAAAAAATTATGCTACTTTTTTAAAATCTGAACTTCAAAAAGGTAATTTTAATGGAATTAAACTATACCCAGCATTAGGTTATTATCCATTTGACAAAGAGCTTATAGATAGTTATTTATTTGCCCAAGAAAATAATATTCCTATTATGACTCATTGCATTGAAGGAACTGTTTTTTACAGAGGAAAAAAGAAACCAGAATGGAACTATCACCCAATATTAACTTATAATAAAAAAGGCACAGATAACCCAGGACCAATTCCTTTACCTCAAAGTGGCAATTACCAGTGGACCACTAATTTTACACATTCAATGAATTATCATTGTCTATTAGACAATGAGCTTTTATCAAACTATTTAGGTTATGAATGCGATTTAAGTAAATTAAAAATTTGTTTAGCCCATTTTGGAGGTAGCAAAGAATGGAATAAATATGAAGCTGATGGTTGGAATAACTATAATAAAAATATAAGTCATGCAACGGTAAAAGACTATCTTAAAATTAAAAATACTTTAAATCATAAAAGTAAGCGAACAATTTGGTGGAATGCAAGTTGGTTATCGATAATTTATGATTTGATGATAAAGTATGATAATGTATATGCAGATGTTAGTTTTATTCTTTTTAATGAAGAACTTTTTCCAATGTTAAAATTCATATTAAATGACACTAAAGTTTCTAATAAGATATTATATGGCACAGATTATTATGTGGTTACTCAAAAAAAATCTGAAAAGTCATTACATCTAAACTTAAGAGCTTATTTAGGTGAAGAATTATTCTTTAAAATTGCTAATGAAAACCCAAGAAAATTCTTATCAACAAGTTTTAAAAAATATAAATAAACTAAACGCGATATTAAAAGTACACTTATAATAAGAAATGATTAGGTTTTACCTTGATTTTTTTTGCATAATTTG